>WJMB01000115.1 GCA_014728185.1 Candidatus Coatesiibacteriota bacterium | reverse complement strand
GCTACACCACCGTGGGCGCGCTGCTGATGAAAGACCTGGACAGCGGCCACAAGACCACCATCGGCATCGTCGACATCGAGTACGACACCGGCCTGGACTCCTCCTTCTTCAGCCAGCGCGAGCTGCAACGCTGAGGTAGACTTATGTTTTCCAAACGATTCCCGACAGCGATCCTCGCCATCGTTCTCGCGGCCTTTCCAGTAGCGGCCGAGGACGGCGCGGAAACCGCGGACGAAGAGATCGAGTACCCCGAGCTTCCCGAGATCCTCTCCGAGGGAGACGGCGACAGCGGCGACGATTCGGCGTTGATTCCCGAGCTGGAACTCGGCGCCTACCTGGAAAGCGACCTGCGCCACCGCACCGAGCCGCCGGAGAGCTTCACCTACAACACCAACGACCTGGGCCTCGAGGTCCGCACCGTCTGGGACAGCGCCGACGCCCAGGCCGAGCTGCGCCTGCGCGGCACCGGGTTCACCACGGCGGACGACCTTGACGACCTCACCGTCGGCGAGGCCCTGCAACCCTGGGAGCTCGAACTGCGCAGCGCCTACGCCAACCTCTACGGCCTGCCCCTGGAGCCCCTCGACATCTCCCTGGGACTCCAGGAGGTCGGTTGGGGGGTGGGCGACGAGATTCGCGTCATCAACGAGGTCAACCCCGGCGACTACCGCGACCCCTTCGCCTTCGGCGAGAAGCTGGGCCAGAACATGCTGCGGTTGACCGCCTGGTTCGGCCCCACCTGGCGGCTGGAGGGCCTGATCGTGCCGACCTTCACTCCGGCCCGCCTGCCCGCCGACACCAGCCTGGTGATGCCCGAGTTCACCCTGCCCGAGGGTCTCTGGCTCAGCGAGCTCAACGTCGCCGTCGAAACCCCGCAGGCCTCGCTGGCCGAATCGGCACAGTACGGCTTGCGCCTCAAGGGCGGACTGGGTCCGGTGGACCTCGAGCTGGCCTATCATTACGGCCGGGACTATCTCCCCGTGCCCACCCGGGTCACCCTGATTCCGACCCTCGACCCCGAGGCGCCCTTCGGCGTCATCCCCGTCATCGTCAACGCCGCGGGCACCTTCCCCCGGCGGCACCTCGTCGGAGGCTCCTTCGCCGCCGACATCGCCGATATCGGCTTCTGGGGCGAACTCGGCGCCGTGATCTACCCCGAGGAGATCACTCAGACCGTCGAGACCCTCCTGGGCGACGATACCGCGACCCTCTACCCGGCCGGCGAGTACTTCAAATGGCTCGGCGGGGTGGACTACAGCTTCGGCGGTTTCTACGTCCAGCTCCAGTACCTGCACGGGCTCTTCGACGAGCGCGGCGCCCACGAGCTCAGCGATGTCTTCGTGCTGGGCGTCGAGAAGGGGCTGTTCTACGACGCCCTGACCCTGCGCCTGGCCGCCGGCTACGAGGTCCCCGACTTCGCCGAGACCGACGAGCACTGGGGCACCCTGGTGATGCCCGAGATCGACTACCGGCCCATCGACCAACTGACCTTCACCCTGGGCGGAAGATGGATCGAGGGCGAGGGGGCGTCGACCTTCGCCCTGCTGGAGCGCGAGGACGTCGTCTACCTCAAGCTCCGCGTCGATCTCTGACGTTCTTTCAGCAAGTCGCTACCGCCAGTCGGCATAACGGGAGGGACGGCGCCGGCCGTCCCTCCTTACCGTAACTCCCGGCTTTCATTCCAAGGATACAGCAAGCTTCGTCAAGCCGTTATCCGGTTGCCTCGCTGAGTGCGGATCGCACCGTCGGTTCAGCGACCGATCACCAGACGGCGGCTAACCGCCTCGCCGTCACCGGAGGCGCGCAGCAGGTAGACCCCGGGCTCCAGAGCCCTCAGATGGAGACTCGTCCGGGTCTCCCCGGCCTCCAGGCGGCCCAATTCCTCGGTCAGCAGGCGTCGCCCGGCCAGGTCGTAGAGCTCCAGGGTAACCGCGCCGGCCTCGGGCAGCCGCAGGGCGAGTTGGACCTCTCCGGCGCTGGGCACGGGCCAGACCTCCAGGCTCGTGATCTCGCGCGACGGCTCGACCCTTACCTCGACGGCCGAGGTGTGCCAGACACCACCGTCGGCCTCGCTGACCCGTAGGCGGTAGCGCCGATCCCCCGGTGTCGCCTCGCGATCCAGCCAGGAGCCCGCCGCGCCGTTCAGGGGCCGCTCGACCAGCGTCGTCCAACCGGCGTCAGCGAGAAGCTGCGGCTCGACCAGGGGGCCGGGATCTGCGGCGGACCATTCCAGGCGCACGCCGTCGGCTACCGCCGTGGCGCTCAGGGTCAGGGTCCCGGCGTCGGTGTCGTCGAGGGGGTCGGCCAGCGCCGCCACGCAGCCCACGGCGGCGCGCAGGACATTGGTGCCGAAGGGCCAGTAGTCCTCGTAGTTGGCCAGCAGGTCCGTGGTCGAGTGGTAGTGCGGGTTGTCGTCGTAGTCGTTCTCGATCAGCAACAGCGCCGGATATCCCTTGTTCCAGAACGGGGAGTGATCACTCCACTCGAAGCTGGGATCGTAACTGGTGGAGACGGTCAGGTCGGGCACATAGTCGGCGGCGAAATCGTGGAGGAAGCTCGCCAGACTGCCGGACTGGCTGTCGTAGGGCACCCAGACGGTGTCGTTGCCGTAACCATCCCAGATGACCATATCGACGTTGATCACCCCGAGGATGTCGTCGCCGGCGGCGTAGGCCTGGTTGGCATAGTAGGTGCTGCCGCAGAGCCCCTGCTCCTCGGCGCCGAAGCAGATATAGCGCAGGGTGGCGTCGAAGTCGTACTGGGAGAGGATGCGCGCCGCCTCGAGCACCGCCACCGATCCGCTGGCGTTGTCGTCGGCCCCGGGCGCCGTTTCTTCCACATTCCAGGGCGAGCCCGCCGTCGAGTCCAGATGGCCGCAGATGATGTAGATCTCGTCGGGCGAAACCTGACCGGTCTGCTCGGCGATAACGTTGTAACACTCGAAGGTCTGGCCGTACCAGGGATAGGCGGTGAAGGTCTGGATCCAGCCGTCCAGGCCCAGGCCGTCGAAGACGCCCTCGGCGTAGAGGCAGGCCTGATAATACTGGCTGTGCCGGGCGCTGCGGGTGACGAAGTCCTCCAGATCCTGGATGGTGTTCTTGATCCGGATCTCGTCGACGGCGGCGACGATGTCGTTGAGCTGGGGATCGTCACCGGGGACGGGCGGAAGGCCGGCGTCGCCGCGAGCGTTCGTCGTCCCGTCCAGCTCAAGAGGAAGTATCCCGTGAAGGCCCTCCAGGGTGAAGCCCGGCGGCAGCTCGCCATCCCAGCGCACCAGGCGCAGCTTCCCCCGGCTCAGGACGATCTCGCCCAGCCCGGCGAGCTTCGCCTCGGCGGCGGGGTCGTTCAACAATACCCGCAGATAGCGGTGATCCCCGGCGTCGCGGTCCAGCACCACCGCCCCCGGAGAGTCGGATTCTCCCAGACAGACGGCGTAATCGGCGCCCTCCAGCAGAACGACGGCCCCGGCGGGCGGCGCGGCGGGCTCCTCGAAGAGCAGCAGCTCGGCGGCCCCGACGCTGCTGAAACAGACGAGCAATGGGATAACGACGGCAAAGAACCGGTGGGTGCTCATGGCTTCTCCCTGCGCTAGCGCGATTGCCCCGGATAGATGGCTCGGGGCGCGGAACGCCCGCGAGTCCGGCGCTCCCTCCCCGCTGCGAGATACATCGCTTCCAGTGAGGTCAACATACTACAGAAATCCCCCCGGGGCAAACCCGACCCGCGCTTGCCCCCGGGAATCTTCTGTGCTAGTTGTGGAACACCTCGTTACAGCGTCGAGCGGCGGATGAAGCCCGCGCGAGCGGCGACGGGCGTCCCATTCCCAATCAGTCGCACCCGGCTCTT
>WJMB01000114.1 GCA_014728185.1 Candidatus Coatesiibacteriota bacterium | reverse complement strand
TCGATGATCCAGTCCGGGGTGCTGGCTCCGGCGGTGACGCCCAGGCGGGTCATCCCGGCGAACCACTCCGGTCGCAACTCGTCGGCGGTTTCGATGTGGCGGGCGGGCAGGCCCAGCTTGTCGCGGCAGCGCTGGTACAACCGGGTGGTGTTGGCGGAGTTCTTGCCGCCGACGACGACGATGGCGTCGACCAACTCGGCCAGCTTCTCGACGGCCTGCTGGCGCAGTGCGGTGGCGTTGCAGATGGTGTTGAAGACTTTGAGCTCGTCGGCTTTGGCCAACAGCTCTCCGACCAGGCGGGCGTAATCGCCCAGCAACTGGGTGGTCTGGGCGACGACGCCGATACGCGGCGCGGATTCCAGGGCGCGCACGTTCTCGACGGTCTGGACCACCCGGGCTCCGGGTCCGGCGTAGGCCGACAGCGCCCGCACCTCGGGGTGATCGGGCTCGCCGACGATGACCACGCGGTAGCCCTCGGCGGCCAGGGACTCGGTCAGGCGGTGGGCCTTGCGCACCAGGGGGCAGGTGGCGTCGATGAGTTCGAGTTCGAGTTCGGCGGCGCGGCGGTAGACCTCGGGCGGAACGCCGTGGCTGCGGATGAGCACCGCCGAGCCCGCCGGGACGTCGTCGATCGACTCGACGACGCCCAAACCGCGTTCGGCCAGGCGTCGGACCAACTGGGGGTTGTGGATGATCGGCCCCAGGCTGCGCACGCCGTCGGGGCGGGAGTCTGCGGCCTCGAAGGCCATCTGGCAGGCCCGCTTGACGCCCATGCAGAATCCGGCGGCGTCGGCGACGAGAACTTCCACTCGCACCCTCTCGATTGGCTTGGTTGGTTGATTGTCGAAGCGCCTACCAGTCCGGAACGGGCGGGCGGGTCGGGGTGTCGAAGAGTTCATCCAGGGGCAGACCGGCGTTGCGGCGCTCCAGCAGATCGCTGAAGCTGAACAGGGCGGTGCCGTCGGCGCCGCGCAGCCGCACGGCGTCGATCCAGTCCCGCAGAGCGACGGCGGGGATGAGCTCCCGCTCGTCGTGGAGCTCGCGCAGCAGAAGCCCGGCGTAGACCAGGGCGCCTTCGGCGTGACGCACTGCGTCGTCGAGCTGGTGGACGATGGTCGCCCGCTCGGTGAAGTAGCTCATGGTGACCACCAGATCGAGCAGGCCGTCGGCCAGCCAGCGGCCCCAGTCCTGGGAGACGTCGTTGTAGGCGGTGGCGGCGCGCTCGGCGTAGACGGCCGCCGAGACGACCAGGTCAGGGCGCAGCTCGTGGGCGCGGTGGGAGACATCGGCGACGAAGTCGGTGATGTTCTCCCGGCGCCAGGCGGCCCAGGCGGCGGGGGCGTCCTCGGGCGAGGCGGCGCCGGTGGAGCGGCGGAACTCCTCCAGGGCCGCCGCGGCGTAGCCGGTTTGCACGTCGCGGTAGCGCACGTAGTCCAGGTGCAGGCCGTCCAGGGGATAGTTGGCGACGATGTCGGCCAGCACCTCGGCGGTGTAGTCGCGCACGGCGGGAACGCCCGGGTCCAGCCAGCAGCGGTGGCCCAGGGGCAGCGACCGGCGGGCGGAATCGCGGGTTATCCACTCCGGACGGCGGTAGACGACGTGGTCGGGGGAGTAGGGGGCGTGGCCGCCGGTGATCTCGAAGCAGACCACCCAGGCGTGGAGGTTGAGGCCTGCGGCGTGGGCCAGCGTGCAGGCCCGGGCCAGGGGATCGAAGTCGGCGGGTTGGGAGGCCAGGTACTCGGAGCGCGGCTCGGGATTGAAATGCAGATCGTTGAGGCGGTTGGGCAGGTAGAGGGCGTCGCCGCGATAGCGCACCTGGAGGAATATCTCGTTGAAACCGGCGGCGGCGGCGAGGTCGACGACGCGGTCCACGGCGGCGGGGCTGGTCAACTCCCAGGCCGGGACCCACAGCGCACGGCCCTCCGGGGTCAGCCTTTGCTCGGCCGGTGCGGCGGCGGCGAGGAGGACCAGGGCCGGGGCGACCAGTGTGAGTGGTCGGCGAAAGCTCACAAACCCATGGCGTCGAACTGGTTGCCCAACTGCAGGAACAGTTCGGCGGTCTCGTCCAGCTCCACGCCGTAGAACTCGCGGGCCGTGGTCATGTTGATCTCTCCGCCGGAGCCGGTCTGCTCGAGCAGGTTGAGCCGGCTCTCGATGTACTCCATCTTTTCGAGTACGGCGCCGAGACTGGCGTCATCGAGGCCCAGCACGGCGGGATCGCGGCGCCAATTCTCGATGTACTCCCGACCGACGCGGACCATTTCGTCGTAGACCTGGCGCACCTTGGCCCGGGTGGGGCCGTCGAGTTCGTCCCACTGGCGGTAGAAGTCGGCCAGTTGCGAGTAGTTGCGCGAGACGGAGAGGGCGTCGGCCTCGCGCTGGGCACCCAGACAGGCGACAGCGAGGATCAGGACATACAGGAGCGTCCGTTTAGTAGTCATAATAGCGGAAGGTTTCGGCGATGGAGACCGTCGTGTTGTGCAGGACGCTCAACAGGGCGGCTACCTCGGCGTACTCGCCGAGCTCCAGGTGGGCCAGCAGTTTGTTGGCTTTCTCCAGCAGATAGTTGAGCTTGATTTTCAGCGAGTCGTACAGGGTGCTGCCCGGGGGCAGGGGGTAGCCCTCATCGAGGAGCTGCAGCCAGGAGCTGAAGTCGGCCAGGTATGCCAGGATGAACTCCCGGGTCGGCTCGGTCAGTTCGGCGAGCTCTTCTTCGGTGCGCTCGGCCACCACGCCGTACTCGCGGGTCAGCAGGAAGGCCTGCTGGGTGAGCTCCCAGGCGCGGCGCTCGTTGGCGGGAATCAGATCGGTGTAATCATCGTCCGCCACCGCAGGCATGGTCAGCAGCAGGCAGAGGGCAGCCAGAAGTGGTTTCATGTCGATCGCTCTAAACGGAAATGGTCGTGGAATCGTTCAGGTGTCAAGCGGCGTGGCTGGTTAATGTTAGTACAGCATAGCTGAAAACGGGCGTCAATTCAGGTCAATGACTGGTCCGTTCCGCGAGATGCCTTGAGCGGATCAGGATATGACGAAACTCGGCGGCGCCTGCCGAAGAATAGTCCGGAGACCGCCGCATGAGCGAGTCGTCCGAGCCCCCCTATATCTGCGGCGGCACCGAGCGCTTTGACGCCTGAGAACGAGTCCCGTTGATCCCGGGGTGGTCTCAGGTGAGGAAGAGCCAGTAGAACAGCGTCACCAGTCCGATGCCCAACAGCGCCCCGGCCAACACCTCGCGCCAGGAGTGAATGCCCCGGCGGATGCGGGTGTCGGCGATGATCAGCGCCAGCAGGAACACCAGTACGCTGACCAGGGGATTGGCGGTGACCAGGGTGACGATGGCGAAGATGGCGAAGCTCACCGCGGCGTGACCCGAGGGCATTCCGCCGTGGAGGGGCGTACCCCGGCCCAGCAGGACCTTGCCCAGGATAACCAGGATGATCACCAGGGTGAAACTGATCAGGGTGACGTACTCCGGGCTGCCCTTGACCGCGCGGATAACCGAGAAGATGTGGGGTTTGAGACCCTTGAAGAGGACCAGGTAGCCGATGATCACCGCGGCGATGGTGGCGATGAAGACCGCGCCGGCGGCGATGTCCTTGACCAGCCTGACCAGGGGGTGGTAGGTGGTGCTGACCAGGTCCATGGCCTTCTCGATGGCCGTGTTGATCAGCTCGGCCACCAGGACGACGGCCACGGCCATGATTATCAGCACAAGCTCGAGGCGGCTGATGTTCAGGAAGAGGGAGCCGCCGATGACGATGACGCCAATGATGAAGTGGATGCGGATGTTGCGCTCGCTCTTCAGGGCGTAGACGATGCCCTCCAGGGCGTTGTTGAAGCTCTGGGACATCTTGGGTTTGCGCCCCAGGGTGGCGCGGCGCCCAGGCTTGCGCGCCGTCCCGCGGGGATCGCGTCCGCTGCGCTGCTGTTCACGCTCGCTAGCCATCGGCATCCAGGTTCGATATCGGCTCAATCCGAGGAGGTGCTCAATCCGTTCGGGACAATAGAGAGGTCAGCCAGTCGTGCTCGGCGACGAGTTCGCTCTTGGTCAGCATCTCGCCGCGGCCGCGCTCGTCGTCGTCGGTGTAGCCCAACAGGTGCAGCACGCCGTGGGAGACCAGGATCACCAGCTCGCGCTTGACACCGTGGTCGTAGTCGCGGGATTGGCGCCGGGCCTGTTCCACATCGACGAAGACGTCGCCCAGCAGCGGCGGAGACTTTTCATCGGAGCCGCGATCCAGGCCGTCCAGGCGGCCGTCCTCGTCGGGGTAGTCCTCGTCGAGATTGAAGGCCAGCACGTCGGTGGGCTCGTCGAGGTTCAGGTAGGTCTGGTGCAGCCGCCGCATCTGGACATCGTCGAAGAGGACCACGGCCAGGCTGCACGCCGGGGCCTTCTCGTACGCCAGGGTCAACAGGGCGGCGCGCTTGATCAGCTCGGGCTCGACGGGGAGCTGCTTCTGGTGGTCGTGGATCAGCACCTCATATTGCTCGTGGAGCTGGGACGTCGCCCGCTTCATGGGGTCTCCTCCCGGTCCGGGTTCTCGGTGTGGGTGTCTTCGTCGCTCTTGGGGGCGGCGCTGATTTCATCGGGGTACTCGATGCGCGAGTGCAGCAGGCCGGTCAGGGTCTTGACGAAGCTCTCGGAGATCGTCGTCAGGTCGTTGAGGGTCAGATCGCAGGCCGACAACTGGCCGTCGACGAACTTGGAGTTGACGACGTTGCGCACCAGGATGCGGATCGAAGAGATGGTGGTGTTGGTGATCGTCCGGCTGGCGCTTTCCACCGAATCGGCCAGCATGACGATGGCGGCCTCCTTGGAGTGGGGCAGGGGGCCGGGGTAGCGGAAGTCCTTCTTCTCCAAAATGTTATGCTCGTCGAGCTGCAGGGCCTGCTGGTAGAAGAAGCTGATCAGCCCGGTGCCGTGGTGCTCTCGCAGGATAGCGACGACGCTGCGCGGCAGGCGGTTGCGCTTGGCCAGCTCGATGCCGTCCTTGACATGGCTGCGGATCACCAGGGAGCTCATCGAGGGCGAGAGGCTGTCGTGCTTGCTTTCGCCGCGGATGTTCTCGGTGTAGTAATCGGGCTTGCTGATCTTGCCGATGTCATGGTAGTAAGCACCGACCTTGGCCAACAGGGCGTTGGCGCCCACCGAACCGGCGGCGGCCTCGGCCAGCACGCCGACGTTGAGGCTGTGGAAGTAGGTCCCGGGGGCCTCTTCGTTGAGGCGGCGCAGCAGGGGGTGGTTGACGTCGGAGAGCTCCAGCAACTGGACCGGCGTGGTGATGTGGAAGATGCTCTCGAAGATGGGCAGCACCAGGCTGGCGACGAAAACGGCCAGAATCGAGCCGATGCCGCCGAGCAGGGCGTTGTTGATGGTCTCGGAGAGGGTGTCGGAGAAGGACAGTCCGATGGCGGCCACCACCAGCACCTTGGCCAGGGCCACCTTGAGAGTGATCCAGTACAGCGAGCTGCGGTTGCGCAGGGAGGTGGCCGAGAAGACCGCGGCCAGACCGCCGGTGAGGAAGACGAAGAGGTAGCGCACCTCGAGGCCGGTCAGCAGCCCCAGCATGACGCTGGCCACCATCAC
>WJMB01000113.1 GCA_014728185.1 Candidatus Coatesiibacteriota bacterium | reverse complement strand
TTAAACTGGACCGACGCTGAAAAGACAATGAGCGGCATTAAAAGCGGAAATGCCGACAACTATCTCACGGAAGGCTCCAGAACGATATGCCAACAATTTTCATTTAGAATAAAACAGCAAATAGAAAGCATATAGCCTCCTTAAGCTGTAAAGCCCGGGGATGTAAGTCAGGAGTCGTTACTTCTCGAATCTCAGCGTCCTCTCAGCATCCTCTTGGAAGCGCCCGCTTCGGGCAAGCCTGGTTTTTTGCCACCAGACAACGCACGGGCAGTGACAGCTCGCGAAGCTATAAAGCACATGATAACAAGCTAATAGCGATATTTGTCTGTCCAGGCACGTGTGATAATTCTTTGCAATTAAGAAAAATGTCTTCTTTGGCAAACACAGATATCAGCGCACTTGTATATGCCCTGACAGCAGATTGCCACTGACTCCTAAATGTCGTAATAAAAGGTAATAAGGGTATGCTAAAGATGATTGTGGGGTCAACAAAGTGCATTTCTGGTAAGTGAAGAACGGCCCGGCAGGCCGCTCCCAATCAGCCTGATTTGGTCCGATCACATTCCATGATGCCTAGCGATATATGCTTGTCCAGGCACGTGTGATAATCCCTTTAGTAATCAAGCGGTGTGTGGGTTGCCCACCTTAAACCCCGCCACCTGGCTTGATTTCGAGGAATAGCTGAACGGAAATGCGCCAAGCACTCCCACACCCACCCACAGGAAGGCCCCCGTCATGCCCGCCGTGAAACCCCGCGTGGTCGTCAGCCGTTGCCTGGGCTTCGCCGCCTGTCGCTGGAACGGCGTCAGCCTGCCCAACGCCTTCGTCGACAAGCTCGCCTCCCTGGTCGAGTTCGTCGACGTCTGTCCCGAGTTCGACATCGGTCTGGGCGCCCCGCGGGACCCCATCCGCGTGGTGGAGGCCGACGGCGGGGTCCGCCTGGTCCAACCGGCCACGGGCCGCGATCTGACCCAGGCCATGCGCGGGCACATCACCGGGCTCCTCGACGACCTCGGCGAGGTCGACGGCTTCCTGCTCAAGCACCGTTCCCCGACCTGCGGCATCAAGGATGTGCGCCGCTACGCCGCCGCCGACGCCAAGGGCGCCTTCGGCCGCGGTCCCGGCTTCCTCGGGGGTGCGGTAATCGAGAGATTCCCGAACCTGGCCGTCGAGGACGAAGGTCGCCTCAACAATTACACTCTGCGCGAGCACTACCTGACCAAGCTGTTCAGCCTGGCCGAGCTGCGCGGCGTAATCCATAAGCCAAGCATGGCGGCGCTGATGGACTTCCAGGCGCGGCACAAGCTGTTGCTGCTGGCCTACGACCAGGCCGCGATGCGCCGCCTGGGCCGTTTGCTGGCCCGGGCCGAGGACGCCGAGAAAGCCGCCGCCGAGTACCGGCGGGGTTTCGCCACCGCTTTGACCGACCCACCCGGCGTCGGCCCGGTGACCAACGTTTTGCTCCACGCCCTGGGATACTTCTCCAAACAGATCTCCGCCTCGGAGAAGGCCTTCTTCCTCGACCTGCTGTCCGACTACCGCGAAGCCAAGCTGCCCCTCTCGGCACTGTCCAGCGTGCTGCGCGGCTGGATCATCGCCCACGGTGTCGACTACCTGGCCCGCCAGAGTTTCTTCGAGCCCTTCCCCCGGGAGCTGGTCGAGATCACCGACTCGGGCAAGGGTCGGGACAATTGAGCGGACGAGCCGAGAAATCCGCCGTCAGGAGCGAGGGTGGAGTCTGCGGCGAAGCGAGTCAGCCACGCAATCAGCCCGGCGCGTTTTATGGGAAGGGCCGGCCGACAGGCAAACATAGGCGCTTCGGTTCTGATAAGCCGTCTTAGGCACAGATGCCTCAAGCACTCGCTCGCCTGTTTTTTGCAGTGTGTCGGCTTACGGCGGCTGGTGGTCGTCGGCGGTGCATCTAGTTGGCAAAGTGTGTTCCGGGGACGGGCTACACTCGACGGAAGCCGGCGGCGAAGGACTGCTTGATCGACTGACAATCCTCCGCGATTCCAAACGGCATTCGTTACAACAACCCTTGAGCACCGCTGATTATCAGCTCTACCCGTCATCAAGCTTGCTTGCTTTGTGCTTGACGCCTGTAGCCGAAAGGCCGGCCGAGACCGACCACCGACCCTTCTCTCCTCCGCTGTCGGTCCCACCTGCCACTGAACCGATCCCGGAGCGGTCTTGAACGTTTTGCTCTACAGCCTGCTGGGCTTCGCCTGCGGCTCGATCCCCTTCAGCCCCTTGCTGGTAAGGCTTTTCGCCTCGCGCGATGTGCGGGAGTACGGCGACGGCAACCCGGGAGCGGCCAACGCCTTCAAGGCCGGGGGAGCGGCCCTGGGCGTTCCGGCCCTGCTGCTGGACTACCTCAAGGGAGCGCTGCCGGTCTGGCTGGCGCTGCACCTGGGCGGAATCACGGGCTGGGGACTGCTGCCCGTCCTGGCGGCCCCGGTGCTGGGCCACGCCTACAGCCCCTGGCTGGGCCTGCGCGGCGGCAAGGCCGTCGCGGTGACCTTCGGCGTCTGGAGCGGCCTGACGTACTGGATCGCACCGACGATCCTCGGCGCCGCCCTGGTGGTCTTCTACCTGATCCAGCGCAACGACGCCTGGAGCTCCCTGGCCGGCTTCACGGTCCTGTTCGCCTACCTGATCCTCGACGGACAGCCGCCGCCGATCCTGGCGGCCGCCGCCGTCAACCTGGCCGTCCTCGTCCAGCGCCACTGGGGCGACCTCGCCGACGGTCCCCGCTTCGGCCTCCCCAGCCGACGATCCAGCCGCTCCTCCGGGGAGACGCCGTGAGTCTCTTCGAGTTCCACCTCTGGGGGATGCTGGTCTTCGCCGGTTTGCTGCTGTTGATCGCCGGGAGCAACCTGGCGCTGCTGCCTCGACTCGGCAAACGGCGGGGCAGCGCCGCCAAGCCCCCTCGGGTCTCGATCCTCGTTCCGGCGCGGAACGAGGAGCGCTGCATCGCCGACTGCGTTCATTCTCTACTGACCCAGGAATATCCGGACTGCGAGCTGCTGGTCCTCGACGACCACTCCACCGACGGCACCCGGGGTATCCTGGACGCTCTGGCCACCGAGAACCCCCGGCTCGGGATTCTCGACGGCGAGGAGCCGCCGTCGGGGTGGCTGGGCAAGCACTGGGCTTGCCATCAGCTCGCCGCCCGGGCCGAGGGCAAGCTGCTGCTCTTCACCGACGCCGACACCGTCCACCATCCCCGGGCCCTGGCCGACGCCGTCGACCTGCTCCAGCGCCGCCGGGCGGGACTGCTCAGCCTGATGCCCCGCCAGGTGCTGGGGAGCTTCGGCGAGGGACTGCTGGTGCCGCTGATGAGCTGGTGCATCTTCAGCTTCCTGCCCCTGGCCCTGCTGCGTTTGTTGAAAAAGCCCTTTCTCGCCCCGGCCAACGGCCAGTTCATGCTCTTTCGCCGCGACGTCTACCGCCGGATCGGCGGCCACGCCGCGGTGCGCAGCCACGCCACCGACGATGTCGCCCTGGGACGCCGCGTCGTCGAGGCCGGGGATCGCCTGATTTTCGCCGACGGCGCCCGTCGTGTCTCCTGTCGGATGTACACCGGCTTCGCCGACGCCTTCGCCGGGTTCAGCAAGAACTTCCTGGCCATCTTCAACTACCGCGTCGCCTTCTTCATCTTCGCCTGGGTCTTCATCGCCGTGCTGTTCTGGGAGCCCGTGGTGATCATCGTCCTCGAGCTCTTCGGCGCCGCCGTCGCCCCGACGATCCATTACATCGCCCTGGCCATGCTGGGTATCTCCCTGATCCAGTGGCTGCTGATCTACCTGCGCTTCGGCTATCCCGCCTGGGCGGCCCTGGGGCACCCCGTGGTGGCGCTGCTGGGAACGATTGTCGCCTTCAACTCCCTGCGGGTGACCCGGCGCGGTCGGGCTCGCTGGAAGGGCCGCACCCTGATCCGCTGGAGCGGCCGCGATGACTCCGACGAGCCCCGCCGATGACGCCCGCCGATAACCTCCGAGGAGTCTGAGATGGTCACGCAGCCCCGTCTGAGCCGGACCAACCAGGCCCGCGTAGACACCGCCGGGCGCTACGTCCTCTACTGGATGCAGGCCGCCCAACGCCCCGACGACAACCCGGCCCTCGACTACGCTGTCGATAAAGCCGACGAGCTGCACCTGCCCCTCGTCGTCGGCTTCGGCCTCACCGCCGACTATCCCGGCGCCAACCGCCGCCACTACGCCTTCATGCTGGACGGTCTGGCCGAGACGGCCCGTACCCTCGCCAAGCGCGGCATCGCCTTCGTCCCGCGCCTGGGAAGCCCTCCCGCCGTCGCCGCCGAGCTGGCCGCCGAAGCCGCCCTGGTCGTCGGCGATGTCGGCTACCTGCGCCACCAGCGTGCCTGGCGCCGGGAGCTGGCCCGCCGAATCAGCGTGCCCCTGCTCCTCGTCGAGGGCGAGGTCTGCGTCCCCACCGCCGTTCTCGACGACAAACTGGAGTACGCCGCCCGGACCATCCGCCCCAAGATCAACCGTCTGTTGGACCACTTCCTCGATCAGGCGGACTTGCGCCCGTCCCGCGCCCCCAGAATCTCGGCCGACAAGCTGAACCTGCCCGGCGAGCCCCTCGACGACACCGAGGGACTGCTGGACTCTCTGGGCCTCCCCCCGGGTCCGCCCCCGGTCAACCACCTCCACACTCCAGGACCGACGGCCGCCCGCCGGTGTCTCGACGCCTTCCTCGATAACGGCCTCGACGACTACCACACTTCCCGCAACGATCCCGCCGCCGATCATCAGTCCGGTCTCTCCCCCTACCTGCACTTCGGCCAGCTCGCTCCCCTCCGCGCCGCCCAAGCGGCCCGACGCCGAGGCGGTCCCGGCGCCGAAGCCTTCCTCGAACAGCTCGTCGTCCGCCGTGAGCTGGCCGTCAACTGGTGCCTCCACAACACCGACTACGACGCCTACCCCGGCCTGCCGGTCTGGGCCCGGGCCACCCTCGAGGCCCACACCGACGATCACCGACCCTACCTCTACGACAACGAGACCCTCGAGGCCGCCGCCACCCACGATCCCTACTGGAACGCCGCCCAGCGCGAGCTGCTCCTGACCGGCAAGATGCACGGCTACCTGCGAATGTATTGGGCCAAACAGATGCTGACCTGGCGGGCTCGGCCCGCCGAGGCCCTCTCGATCATCATCGAGCTCAACGACCGCTACTCCCTCGACGGCCGCGACCCCAACGGCTACGCCGGCGCCGCCTGGTGCCTGGGCGCCCACGACCGACCCTGGCCCGAGCGCCCCGTCTTCGGCAACGTCCGCTCGATGAACGCCCGCGGCCTGGAACGCAAGTTCGACATCGACGCCTACCTGACCCGCGTGCGCGTCCTCGAAACCTCCGCTCCCGCCTGACCCCCTCGGCGCCCTCTTTCATTCTGCAACTGTGAATCGTCACGGCTTTCCGCTATAATATGCCGAAGGGTCGCGTCCCATGGGACGACCTCCCACATTGAGCCTACTGCAACTAAACACGACCACCCGCGGCAAGCGACGCACCGCGTCCCACGCCGATAAACCCCTTCCCCAAGGCGGTGAACACGATGAAGAAACTCACCCTTCTCCTCCTCGTCACCCTGCTCTGCTGCGCTATCTTCGCCGGCAGCCTCGACCTCGACGCCTTCTACGACGTCCAGATGGACGACTACCTCATCTACGCCATCAACAACAACGGCCAGCTCTACGTCGTCTCCGGCGATCGCTGGGAAAAGGACGGCAGCCCCTGTCCCGGCTCCGGTCCCTACGCCCTGAGCGCCTTCTACGACTCCGTCGACGATGCATGGATCGTCCTGGCCCTCGACAACCGCGGCCAACTCTACGTCTCCGGCGCCACCGAGTGGACCGACACCGGCATCAGCCTCGACGGCAAGGCCCCCTACGACTTCGAAGGCTTCTTCGATCCCGAGCTCAACGACTACCTCTTCTACGCCATCGACGCCACGGGCCAGCTCTACGTCCTCTCCGGCGATGAATGGGTCGAGGACGGCAGCCCCTGCCCCGGCGCCGGCGGCTACAAGCTCTCCACCATCTACAACGCCATCCACGACGACTGGCTCGTCGTCACCGTAGACCGCTCCGGTGCGGTCTTCATCTCCGGTGCCGAGGAATGGGCGCCCTACAGCAAGGTCTCCGGCAGCTCCCCCTACGAGGTCGCCATCTTCCTCGACTCCAAAGAGGAAGCCTTCATCATGTTCACCCTCGACGACAGCGGCCAGCTCTACCTCGACCAGGGCGGCGAAAGCTGGGCCCCCGTCGGCGGCAAGCTCTCCGCACCCTCCCCCTACAACCTCACCGCCTTCTACGAACCCGACCTCGACGAATGGATGATCCTCGGCATCGACGCCGACGGCGCCCTCTACATCAACAACGGTGAATGGGCCAAAGCCGTCGACGGATTTTAGTATTGCCATTGCCACCACCTAACCACCGAAAGTTTTGGCATTGCCATTGCCACCACCTGACCACCGAAAGTTTTGGCATTGCCATCAACGCGCATGAACAAATGACGGGTTTTGGCATTGCCATTGCCACCACCTGACCACCAGTGATTCATCCGGCAAGGGAGGACCCCGGTCCTCCCTTGCACCTACACATTCCCACCATCTTCTGCTAAAATACCCTCCGCCCCGCACCCCTAGCCCCCGCCCGCAACACCTAAACCACCGCGCCCGTAGCTCAGGGGATAGAGCAGCGGTCTTCTAAACCGCTGGTCGGTGGTTCGATTCCACCCGGGCGCGCCATGGGCACCGATAGACATCGAGGACGCAACCGACGATCAGGCAACGCCACCAGCGGAATCATCCGCTATCAGCCACGTCAATACACTCTCAAGAATCAAAGCACTATTGCCTTGGCAAACGATCGCCCCCGAACCAATCAGCGCAAATCGCCCAAGACGCAACAAGGGCGGCTCCGGCGGCTCCGACGAGTCCGGCGCCCCGCGAGGGCTCCCGGGAATGCCCGGACTTCCGCCAAACCAGCCCTCGAGCCGGCGACCCCCCCGCCTCCTCCGGAGACCCGGGGGGGGGGGGGGGGGGGGGGGGGGGG
>WJMB01000112.1 GCA_014728185.1 Candidatus Coatesiibacteriota bacterium | reverse complement strand
CTGCTGGGTGTGCATGGTATCGGCGGCGCCGTGGCGAAGACAATTATCGCGAAGCGCGAGCAGGCTCAAGAGCAAGCGACGGAGGATATCAAGCGCCTGGCCCGCTATCCGGACACCGGGGTGATCCTCTACCCGGACCCGGACTATCCGCCGCCGCTGAAGGACCTGTACGATCCGCCGATGGTGCTCTACTGCCGAGGCGGCTGGGTCGAGGACGACCGCCGGGCGGTGGCGGTGGTGGGCACGCGGCGCACGACGGCCTACGGGGCGTCGATGGCGGCCAAGCTGGGCAAGGACCTGGCCGAGGCTGGCTTCACGGTGGTTTCGGGCTGTGCGGCGGGCATCGACCTGGCGGCGCAGCGCTCGGCGCTGAAGGCCGGCGGGCGGGTAATCGGCGTGCTGGGCAACGGCGTGGACCGGGTCTTCCCGGCGGCGGCCCGTGACGCCTACGAGGCCATCGCCAAGAGCGGGGCGCTGATCAGCGAGTTCCCCCTGGGAGTCGAGCCCCGGGCGGAGAACTTTCCGCGGCGCAACCGGATCATCGCGGCGCTGGCTCTGGCGACGGTGGTGGTCGAGGCGCCGGAGAAGTCGGGGGCGCTGATCACGGCCAGGTACGCGGCGGAGCTGGGCCGTGAGGTGCTGGCCTGCCCGGGCAACGCACTGGCGCAGTCCAACCGGGGCTCCCACGCGCTGCTGAAAGACGGCGCGGGCTTCTGCGAGACGTATCAGGACGTGCTGGAGGCCATCGGGGCCACGGAGCAGGGCGAGCTGCCCCTGGGGGGAGACGCCCCGACGCCGGTGCTGGTGGGCGACGAGGAGACGGTCCACGGCCTGCTGACCCACGAACCGCTGCACCTGGACGAGCTGTCGACGCGGGCGGCCCTCGAGCGCGGCGCCCTGCTGCAGGTGCTGCTGGGGCTGGAGTTCAAGGGCCTGGTCGAGCAGTTGCCGGGGATGTACTACCGCCGCCCGTTCTGAGCCAGTGGATCGACATGATTATTTACAACAACATAGAGACGGCGCGGATTCAAATCCAGGACTGACATGTTTTTGTAGTTGCACGATAACCATGGAGGACAAGCTCCCCAGTCTCTCCGGGCGGCCCGCGGGACCACCCCCGATTGACGGGTGACGACGGTGTCTTGCGTTCTCGAGCTTACAACCGCCTGAAACATCAACCGGGCCGACCTGAAGGTCGGCCCCGACGTTACGCTTGGCTGAGACAACCTACCGTACCATCAGTCCAAATCAACCTCGATATCGGTCACATCGCCCTCGACGACGAAGAGCATATTGCCGAAGTTGGGGAAGGGACGGCTGCGGCGGTAGTTGCCCCAGGGCTCGGTGGGGCCGAACATGCCCAGGTTGAGGTCGCCGTCGCCGTCGGTATCCTGGAAGACCAGCATGACATACTTGTCGGTGGCGACGTTATCGAAGCGGAAAGCCAGGCGGCCGTTCACGGCGCCGTCGGGCGGCAGCACCAGGCCGTAGTCGGGCTCGCGCTCGTAGTCGTCGTTTACGTACATGGCGATGTAGACATCCCCCTCGTCGGCGACCCCGGTTATATAACCGGAGACGACGTGGGCGAAGCCAACGCCGGCCAACACCAGGGTCAGGGCGATGATCGTCTTGGTTAAGCGCATTGTTAGACCTCCTCGGCGGCGAGCACCTTGCGCAGCGGCTTAACCATCTCGGTCTTCAGGCGCCTGGGAAACTCGCGGCGGATCGGTGGGAGCTTGGTCAACAGGGTTAGTATAGCAGCTTGGAAGCGTTGACTCCGTTTCTTGTGGGGAAAGTCGTAGTAACCGCGCCGTTTGTAGGTTTTGTGGTCGGCCTGGAAGACCATCTTCAGCCCGGCGAAGAGGTCGTCGCGGAAGACCTTCATCCCGGCGTAGCCCAGGAAGGTCTGGGGCCGCACGTAGTGGGCGCGGGCGTTCTCGACGAGCCGTCGGGCCAGACCGTCGATGCGGGCGTCCAGGGCGGCGGAGTCGGCGACGTCGTCGGAGACGAAGTCAACCAGGTTGCCTCGCTGCAGCTCGATCCAGCCCCGGTAAAGGTGGCGCATTCCGGGCAGGGCGCCCAGCGGACCTGAGACGAGGAAGCCGAACTGCTTGTCCATCAGTGTCGGGGTGTGGCAGTTGAAGAAGCTGCGGTCGATGAAGCGGCGCCACACCCAGGAGAGCTGGCGGGCACGGATCGAACCGGCGAAGACCAGCACGTCGGCCTTCTTGACGACCTCGTTGTAGAAGCGGGTGTAGTCGTCCTTGCCCTCGTAGGCGCAGGTGTAGCTGAAACCGCAACTGCAGCAGCCCAGGCAGCCGCCCTTGATATCCAGCTCGTGAAGATTGTACACCTCGACGGACTCCAGCGCCGCGGCGAAGCGCCCGACCATGGCGTTGAGGTTGTGGTCGTCGGGGCGGCCATCGGTGAGGACTACGACGCGTCGGCCGGTGGTGTCCAGCTTGTTGACGGACTCGCCGGGGGTATAGCGGAAGTCGACGACGGGCAGTGGCGGGTGTTGACGGGGAAGGGGCACCTCGGCGGCGGCTTCGGCCAGGAAGCGGCGGCCGAAGGCCGTCAGGCGCTCGCGCTCGGTTTTCACGGTCAGGTCGTTCATTCGCGCCGAGTAATCGCCCAGGTAGCGCATCTCCAGCTCGTCGGCCAGGCCGTGGAGGTAGTCGTGGGCGCAGTGGTCGAAGAACTTGATCGAGGTGGTCAGGCTGCCGGTGGATTTGCCGCGCAGGGCCTCGCGCAGGGCGGGATCTGCGTGGGCCGTGTCGATGAAGCGCTTGAACTGGGAGGGCACCAGCAGGATGTAGAGAGGTGTGGCCCAGAGGACGGCGTCGGCGGAGCCGATCCTGGCAGCGAGCTCGGACCTGGCGGCGGGGTTTCCCTCAAGGTGCCGGGCGCGCTGGGCGACGTTGGCGATCTCGGCTCGGAAATCGGGGAGCCGCCGGGCCAGGTACTTGACGTACTGCATGGTGACGCTGAGCCCGCCCTTGGGGCTGCCGTTCAGCACGAGGACCTGCATCGGTCTCCTTTCGTAGAACGCAGTTAACATAACGCTGTTATGTGCTGGGTCAATAAAAAGGGGTTCTTAGCAACTGTTCAAATCGAACCTGGCTCAAAACGGACGGCTTGCCTGGTTCTCACCGATCAAGGGAAATGCGACGTTTTGATCAAGCATTCATTAAGCTTACCCTATTTGCCTGCTATTAACATACTTACAAGCAGAAACAAACAGATGGCAAACCGATGTCAGCTCTCTACAAGTGCGCTGTTATCTCGTTTTGGGATCATGGAACGAGATCGGACATAATCCGGCTGATTGGGAGCGGCTTGCTGGGCTGTCATCCCGCACTCGTAAATGATCCTTAATAGACAAGCATTCTTTTAGCATACCCTTATTACTTTGTGACAAGTATCTGATAGTCATCATTGGTATTATCAGCAGGTATTAAAAGATCCGGTCCGGACAGGGCTGGCGATCCCAAGATTAACCGGGGGCCTCGAAGCGTTGAATCTGTTGGTTGCACCGCGCCCGAGGTTGGTCTTCGGCGCTCGATCAGCGGGACTTAGTCACTCAGGGGAGCGGTCAGCGCCTCGATTACGCGGGATGAAACAACCCCCCGGGCCGTCGGTGGACTACCCCGCCGGTTGGTCCGAGACACTAGCTTCTCCTCGGACCGCGGCGATACATCGATTCCATCTGCGCCGCTTCATCGGCGGTACATCGGTCGTCTCCCTATCCGTCGTGATCAGGGTCGCCGGGCCGCGCGCGCCCGCCGCCGGTGTAGAAGGTCAGGAAGATGTGGCGCAGCTCCTCGCGGTCCAGGTCCTCGGCCAGCTCCAGGCGTCCCGAGATCAGCAGCGAGCAGAAGCCGTGGAGCATGACCCAGCCCATCAGCGCGCCGTACATTGGCTCGAAGGGCATTTCCCCGCCGGCGGCCATGCGCTCCAGGGCGTTGCGCGCGGTGTAGTAGGTGCGGTACATCACCGGAACGTCGTCGGCGCCGGGTGGGCCGCCCTCCAGCTCCTCGAAGAGCAGTTTATACAGCCGGGGATGTTCCTCGGCGAAGGCCAGATAACGGCGCCCCAGCTCGTGCAGTGTCTCGTGGGGACTAAGCGACGGCGGGATGGACCTGATCCGCTCGTTGAGCCTTCCCGAGGCGCGCAGCTTGAGCCGCTGGATCAGGTCGTCTTTCGAATCGAAGTAGCCGTAGATGGTCGTGGCGGTAATGCCCAGGCTTTTCGCCAGACCGCGCATATTCAGCGCGGCCAGACCGCCCTCGGCCACCAGGGCTTCGGCCCGGTCCAGGATGCGCTCGGCCAGTTCGGGATTGGGGGGGCGGGTCATGTGTCGGCCTTCAGAAAGAGCTCTGCGTGCTTAACTTTACGCCGTTATTATAACGACGTTTTCATCAAACGTCAAGATGTGTTGAAAGGAAATGTCACCTGAAACTGAACCTACGTCGAAAACACAAAAGAGCGGCATTTAGAATTGGAGGTGTTGACAACCACCTTACGAAGGGCTCCAGCTCGATATGCAAACGTTTTTGGGATCACTTAACTGTCACGGACCATGGTGTTACTGGATATCGTTCTGATACAAGCAGTCATTGAGAAACCAGATGTGCACATCAAGTGAGCCGCTTGTGGCAGGTACCTGGATTTTCTCATTCCCAGGATGCCCGTAGCGACGTCACGACGCTCCATTATCAACTGCCTGGCGCAATGGGCTTCGATGACGATTTATCGATGCTAAGCAACTAATTATCATTCATATATAACTAGCAGGCGCCGAGGAGTTGAGTTGGCAGGCCAAACAGCATTCGGCAAAGCCTCGTATCAGCAGTTTTTTTCGAGGTGGATCGGTGTTTCGAGTTGAAGCTGGTTGGTCCGAGGTCGTGTGTGATGCCTCCATTAAAATCCCGTTAGGCGTTAATCCCAACTTGGCGACGGGCTGGGTGGCGGGGCCGTGCGTCCCATATGTTACGGAATAACAGTTCGTTGCTCCGTGGGCCGGGGGTTAAGGCGCCGGACAGGTCCGCGCAGATAGCGACCCTCAGGTCGACCCGTTTGGATCATAAGGCGGGTTAGTGCTAAGAGCGCGGGTGCTCAATTGCCAAATGGCTCCAGCGGCACTTCCGCGGAGTGCTCGGGCAGACTGGAGCTTTGACCTCCAGGGGATTGTTGCAAACGGCGGGGTCAGACACCCCGCCCTGCATACGGCGCGCATTTTGTCAACTCAACCATGTAGAGGCCGACATTCAGGCAGCTCCCCGCACCATCGACGTAGATAATGCCGGATACCTACCATATGATTCCACGCCTGGTCGCTCTTGCGCCGCTTGGTCGGGGCCGCTATACTAGCACATTCGAGGAGGTGTAGCGATGCCGATACTTATCACAATGACCAAGGCGGCTTACCGGATTCTGGGCATCCCGGCGGAGCTTTTCATCTCCGCTGTCGGGGTGCTGTTGACGGTGGCCACCATCGTCATCATCTACGTCAACGCCAAGAAGACACGGCTGGAGAATAAGCTCTACTTCGAGAAGACGGCGGAGCGCGACCGGCTTTACCGCACTCGGGAAACGCTGGCCGAGTTCTACAAGCTCATCAAGGGAGACCTGCTGGATATCCTGGAGAACCTGGAGGAGCCGCTGGTCCTGGATTACGAGAAGTGGCGCTACAATTACAACACCCTGGAGCTGGAGGACGAGATCGTCCGCTCGGCCGAGGCCTTCTCCAGCTTCATGGGAATCAAGGTCCGCCCACTCTTCCGGGCGCAGCTCGACATCATCTACGGCCTCTCCAACATACTGCCTGAAACCAAAGGCCGCTTCATCAACGAGATCCGGAGCATCGCCCCGACTCAGGAGAAGCTGACCGCGTATGTCTCCGACAAGGCCAACATCGAACGCGCCGCGGCGAACCTGGAGCGCTACCGCTCCCTGGTGAAGCCCCTGGAGGAGCACGCCGAACCACGGGAGCGCAAACTCGGCGTTGTCCTGGTGGTGATGTACATAGATGAATACGAGCAGAGCATCCAATCCTTCGTCAACGCCCTGGTGAGTGAGCTGGCGGCGATCCTGAGCCTGCCCGCCGAGAAGCTCAAGGAGCGCATGGAGCGGGAACGCCGGGGGTTGGAGTGACACCCCACCGGCCGGGAGATAGCATTCGTAAAAGGGTTATCCGGCTACGCGGGGATGAGGAACCCGCCCAGCAACGATCGCGCATCCAGGAAAGACCGCTGAGAGCTGTTGCGAGGATGCTGTTTCTGATGCACGCTTTGCCAAGATCGTCAACTCAACAATGTGCCGGTTGATTCAAGGACCGAGCCAGGCAACGGCCGGTTTGTTGACTGGTCCACAATTGAAGAATCCGCCGGACTAACCGGCGGGATTGACATCTTTCAATAGCGCTCGATTAATTAGGGATCACCCACTCTCTTCGGACCGGGTTGTGATTGTAATCCGCTGACAATTGACGTGTAGTAGCAAATGTGCCTGTCATATATCAGCAGTCAAAAAGTGGGCGACTACAGGATACGTGCTCGGTTATAACCTACCCTGCCTAGTAGCTGGTAAACAACGTTCATCCGATTACAACTCGACTCATAACTGCTCCATTATCAAGAAATAAGACCGTGCATATTAGTATCGGGATACAGTCGGACGTACCCAAACAGCGAATGCTGGTTCGGTGAACCTCTCTATATCGGCCCTGATTTGTTCCGATCACGTTCCATGACACCTGGTAAACTACTACGGGCACGTCGTCGCCTTCCCGATGCTTCGCGTTTTGATTCCGCAATCATCATGCGCTCCCTTTTTGCTTGCTACTGTCCCCCTTGTTAGTCGAGAATAATGGGAGGGGCGTTAAAGGCGAGCCGCCGGCATAGTTAGGTTATCCATAGGGCGCGCCTCCTGCAACCGCCCCCTGTTTGCCCGCTCATTCGTGACAGGTGCTTATGCTGTTTGGCGTCAATTTTCAGCAGATCACGATCTCAACCCAGTCTTAACCGGGTCCTCTATCCCTCCCGATGTAAAAAAACGCCGGCCGGAGCCGGCGTTTGACGTTTTCAACTTGTTACTGCGGCAATGGTTGGTGGACCCGAGGGGATTCGAACCCCTGACCTCCTCCACGCCAAGGAGGCGCGCTCCCAACTG
>WJMB01000111.1 GCA_014728185.1 Candidatus Coatesiibacteriota bacterium | reverse complement strand
CCACCGACACCTACCCCCCCGGCGTCTACCTGGCCAATCTCGACACCAACACCGCGAGCGCCACGCGACGCTTTGTGATCAGCCGATAGCGGCCGATTCGCAGGGCGTTTGGCGGGGCGTTATGCAGGGCGATTTGCTGACCGTATTACATGATTGCAAAATAAAATGGGCCGGGACAAATGTCCCGGCCGTTAACTCATCTACGCGACCGGCCAAAAAGCCCCGACCCCACAAGGCGGGATGGACGTTGATTGTCAAATCGGAATGTAGGACGGTGATGGACAATCGTGTCTATTCCTCCGTTATGGTTTCTGCTTGTTTCCATCAAATCAACGGCGGCGCGATTCATTCCGACTCCGCCGCTTGACGCGCCGCGGGCGGGCCTTGTATTATCAACCGCCGATCGGACGACGCAACACTCCGGGGGAAGATGGAACTGGTCAACAAGCTGCTCTCGGTCACCCGCTCCCAGGGGGCCAGCGACCTGCACATCGCCGTGGGCTATCCGCCCTCGATGCGCGTCGACGGCCGCCTGCTGCCGACCAACCTCGAGCCCTTCACCCGGGAGACGGTCAACAGCTTCAGTGGTGTGTTCCTGGCCTCGTCGCCCGGAGCCCGGGCGCGCCTGGATAACGAGGGCCAGGTCGACCTGGCCTACGAACTCGAGGGCCAGGGGCGCTTCCGCGTCAACGTCTACCGCACCGAGCGTGGCCTGGCCTGCGCCATCCGCGCCGTGCCCGACACCATCCCCGCCCTCGAGGAGCTCGGACTGCCGCGCAGCGTGGCGGGGCTGACCAATCTCCCCAAGGGCCTGGTGCTGGTCACCGGACCGACGGGCTCGGGCAAGTCGACGACGCTGGCGGCCTTTCTGAACAAGGTCAACCGCGAGCGCTCCTGCCACATCATCACCATCGAAGACCCCATCGAGTTCGTTCACCGGCCGATCAAGTCGCTGATCACCCAGCGGGAGCTGGGCTCGGACTATCAGGTGACGGCCCGGGCGGTGCGCTCCTGTCTTCGTCAGGACCCCGACGTGATCCTCATCGGCGAGATGCGTGACGTCGAGACGATGCGCGCGGCGCTGACCGTGGCCGAGACCGGCCACCTGGCACTGGCCACCCTGCACACCAACTCGGCCACCCAGACCGTCACCCGCATCATCGACGCTTTCCCCGCCGAGGACGTCCGTCAGGTGCGCATCCAGCTCTCCTTCTGCCTCGAGGCGGTCATCAGCCAGACCCTGCTGCCGCAGAAGGGAACGCCGGGCCGGGTGCTGGCCACCGAGGTCCTGACAACCACGCCGGCGGTGCGCTCGCTGATCCGCGAGGGCAAGGAGCACCAGCTTTATTCGGTCATCCAGTCCGGCGCCCAGCACGGAATGTACACTCTCAACAGCGCCCTGTTCGAGCTGATCGAGGCCGGCTTGATCGACGCGGCCACGGCGCTGGCCGCCAGCAACCGTCGCGAGGAGCTCGAGGAAAAACTCGAGGAGCGCGGCCTGAAGTCGGGGTAGCACCGTGGGTCTGCGCGAAGCCTTGCGACGGACAAGCCGCCGTCTCGGCGCGTCCCTGGGGCTGATCTCCGGCCCCCTGGACGACGAGACCGCCGAGGAGCTCACCGACGCCCTGATCCTGGCCGACGTCGGCCCCGGACCGGCCGAGGAACTGGTCGAGAAGCTGCGCGAGCGCCGGCTGTCCGCCGAGAAGCCCGGCGATCCCGCCGTCGAGCTGGCCCGGATCATCGCCGCTCGGTTGCCCGCACAGCCCCCGGACTACGCCGGTCCCGCCCCCGAGATCCACCTGCTCATCGGCGTCAACGGCTCGGGCAAGACCACCACCGCCGCCAAGCTGGCCAAACGGGCCAGGGAAGCCGGACGGCGCGTGCTGCTGGCCGCCTGCGACACCTTCCGCGCCGCCGCCGTCGAGCAGCTCGAGCTCTGGAGTAGGCGCGTCGGCGTGCCGCTGATCCGCCACGCCGAGGGCGGCGACGCCGCCGCCGTGCTCTTCGATGCCCTCGAGGCCGCCCGCTCCCGCGACGTCGATCTCGTCATCGCCGACACAGCCGGCCGGCTCCACGCCAAGCGGCGCCTGATGGACGAGCTGGCCAAGCTCGGACGCGTCGTCGGAAAGGCCCTGGGTCACGAGCACCCCTTTCGCTCCGGCCTGGTCCTCGACGCCGCCAATGGACAAAACAGCCTTCAGCAGGCCCGGGCCTTCCTAGAGATCGGCCTGGCCGACGAGGTCATCCTGACCAAACTCGACGGCTCCGCCAAGGGCGGCGTCGTGCTGGCCGTCGGCGCCCAGACCGGACTGCCCGTCACCTGGATCGGCACCGGCGAAGGCCCCGACGATCTGGAACCCTTTCAACCACAGCGGTTCGCCGCGGCCCTGGTCGGCGCGAACCCCGATAAGCTCTAACCCCTGCCGAGGAACCACATGGAACTGGAACAATTCCGCTCCCGCGACATCGAGGAGATAGTCAAGGCCCTGAACACCGATCGTAACTGGACGGCCTGCGCCCTGGGCAACCTCAACGACGTCACCTTCCCCATCACCCGCTACTACGCCAACGGCCCCAACGTCGTGATGGTCTACGAGGCCTCCGATCCCCCGTACCTGTTCTGCCACGGCGGCATCGGCGCCCTGCGGCTGATTCTGAGCCGCCTGCCCCACGGCGACTACCTGGCCGCTTTCACCATGGAGCCCGAGGAGATATTCCCACCCGACACCAAGGTCGTCGAGCTCAAGCGCATGCTGCGGATGAAGATGGAGACGGCCGGCAAGAACTTCGACGGCGGCGTCGCCGACCGCCTCGAACAAAAGGACGTCGAAGCGATCACCGAGCTGCTCTCCTACTTCGAGGGCCGCAGCTTCAACCCCGAGCAACTGGCCTATCCCCACGCCGGGATCTACCTGGACGACCAGCTCGTCGCCATGGCCGGCACGCGCATCGTCAACCCCGAACAGCGCGTGGCCTGCCTCGACGCCGTCCTGGTTCACCCAGAGTTCGCCGAACGCGGCTTCGGACCCCAGGTGCTGGGCAAGATACTCGAGCTCCTTGCCCGCGACGTCGACCTAGTCGCCGTCGACAGCCCCGTCAAGGACAAGACGTCCATCGAGCTCTACGGCCGCCTTGGCTTCACCACCCACGGCCGCTTCAACGAGTCCTGGGTCACCATACCCTAGACCCGGACCGCGCACCACGAGGCGCGCAGTGAAGACCGTCCTGATTACACCGGGGGACCCCAACGGCATCGGACCCGAGTGTCTGGTCCGGGCCTGGGGGTCCCTCGTCGAGCTCTGCCGGCCCGTCGTCTGCGGAGGCGAGGCCGCCCTGCGCGCCGCCGCCCGCCTGCTCCGCTCCCCCGTCGAGCCCTACAGCGTCTACAATCTCGCCGACGCCGTCCCCACCCCCCGCCGCATCCCCGTCCTCGTCCTCCACGACACCGACCTCGAGCCCGAATGGGGCGCCGAGACCGCCGCCGCCGGGCGCGCCTGCTTCGCCTGGGTCCAGGCAGCCGTCGAGCTCTGCCTGGCCCGCGTCGCCGACGCCCTCGTCACCGGCCCCATCTCCAAGGGCGCCTGGTTTCTAGCCGGCGTGCCCTACGCCGGACACACCGCCTTCCTCGCCGAAGCCTCCGGCCGCGCCGGACGCGAGGTCATGGCCTTCGCCTCCCCCAGCCTCAACGTCGCCCTCGTCACCACACACATCCCCCTGGCCGAGGTCCACCGCCGCGTCACCACCGCCGGCGTCGTCCACACCGCCCGACTGCTCGACGGCTGGCTCGCCAGCCGACTGGGCCGCCGACCCCGCCTGGCCCTCTGCGGACTCAACCCCCACGCCGGGGACGGCGGCGTCATCGGCCGCGAGGACCGCGAGACCGTCCTGCCCGCCGCCGTCGAACTCCGCGGCTCCGGCGTCGACATCACCGACCCCCGCGCCGCCGACACCCTCTTCACCGCCCAGGCCCGCGAACGCTACGACGGCGTCGTGGCCCTCTACCATGAT
>WJMB01000110.1 GCA_014728185.1 Candidatus Coatesiibacteriota bacterium | reverse complement strand
CCCTTACTACCTTTGGGATTATCACACGTTCCTAAACAGGCATATATCGCTAATAGCTTGTTATCATGTGCTTTATACCTGCGCAAGCCGTCACTGCCCGTGCCTTGCCTGGTGGCAAAAAACCAGGCTTGCCCGAAGCGGGCGCTGCCAAGAAGATGCCAAGAGGATGCTGAGAGACTGGAGGTCCCGACTCCTTGTTTGCATCCCGGGCTTACCAGTCATCTGGAAGCTAAATGTTTTCAAATAGCTAGTTTAGCTGATATGAAAACATCTTTGGCCCGTCGAGCTGAAGGCCTTCGGGTGGTAGTTGTCGGCACCTCCTTTCTAAATGCCGCTGTTTCTTAGATTTCGACGTAGGTTCAGTTTCAGGTGATAATCCCTTGCAATTTTAGAAAGGCTTGTTTTGTGACAGGTATCTTCAGATCATCACCTCTATTATCAACATGATAGAATCACGATCAGGTCCGAAGAGGGTATACGATCCCTTATTGTTTTACGAGGCTGGAGATTGTAGGTCCCACTCAAAGATTTTAGCACAGATAGTAAGCGGCATGCTAACATCAGGCTATTGCTTAGTTAGTATCTATAACAGTTAGTCAGCTCCACGAGTTGACGACTTCCGCCGGGCGTTTATCAAGGTCCCACTCTCGATGCAGCTCTCCACGGTACAAATGCTGATCCAGTATCTTGCGATGATCCCTCTTAACAATAAAAACACTTCCCCTTGACAACCTCTCGGGGCCGTGTCGATGATTTGTGAGGTGGGTATCGACTAAGGGATGAATGGTCTATAAGTGCTTGTGATCCTTTGCTATAAAGCGTTATCAAAGCGGCTCAGGGATTCAGCCCGATGGTGCCCTCAGCCGCCTCCTCCAACACCCCCCGACCCGGATCGGCGACGACGACCAAACGCTCGGCGGCGAGTTCGAGCAGCTCGGAACGCAGGTTGCCGGACGCCGTCGGCCCCAATCCAGCCAGAGGATCATCGAGTAGCAACGCCCGACGGCCCGCCTCAACCCGCCTTACCAGCGCCTCCTGCAGTGACGCTTCCCCCTCCAGGCTCCAGACCCGGCGGTCCTGGCCCAGGTAGGCCGTGCCTTCGATGGCCCGGCGGCGGCGACGACGCGAGAGCCGCCAGTAATCCCGGCCGTCGACGAGCAGGCGCCCCCGCGTCGGACGAAGGCGACCGCCCAGTAAAAGCAGCAGACTGCTCTTGCCCGCCCCCGCGGGCCCCGTGATTAACCACAGCCCGCGCCGGGGCAGTCGGAGATTGAAACCGTTGAACACCGTCGTCCTTCGGCGGCGCACAAAGGGTCCGCCCAGGCCCCGGGACCGCTCCAGGCGTATGCCGCTCAACTCGAAAAGGCTTTCAACGGAGTGTTCCATCAGCAGTCGGCTCCCCAAGCAGGCCGGCTTCGATCATCCAGCGGCAACTCCGCTTCGAACCCGGACGCCACTAACTTGTTGGGCGCCATCACCTTAATCCGCACCTAAAGCAAATATCAGCTCCACCGCTTTAGTCCGGTTTCTACTATCGGCTCGTTGCGCGTCCTGCGCCGCGATAGCGTGCTTGACCGACCGAAAGCGCTGGTTCGGTTATGTGAATGTGTTCAGCTTTCATCCCACCTTCCGCGGAAGAAAAGCAGACGGTGTTTGACCACTCAAACCTTGACTCTGGAGAGATCAACAATTGATACATGAGTCGATAGTACCGCCACGCCGGCAATCCGCTGGGCATCGAATACCGTGACCGGACCTGATTGTGATTCTATCATGTTGATAATAGACGTGATTGGTATCGGATACCCGTCACGAAACGGGCTTTTAAACTGCAAGGCATCACACACGATTCCGGACCAGCTAGTTATAACTCGAAACACCGACCCACCTAGAAAAAGCGGCTGAAACAAAGCAAAGTCGAAGAAAGAGAAGACTATCGCCTTAACATATCGGCGTTTACTCGTTGTATATGTATGTTATTAGGCTACTTGGGATCGATGCATCTTCATCGAGGCCAATGGTGACAAACAGTTGCTTATAGAGCGCCGAGAAGTCAAAACGGGCATCCTGGGAATGTGGTAATCCACGTACCTGCCACAAGCAGCTCGCTCGATGTGCACGTCTGATTGCCTGCTGACTGCATATCTCAGAGCGTTATCCAGTAACACCATGGTCCGTGACCATTAAGTGATCCCAATTGCAATTAAGAAGAATGTCTTCCTTGGCAAACCCAGATATCCGCACGCTTGCCCATGCCCTGCCAGCGGGTTGCCCTGACTCCTAAGTGTCGTAATAAAAGGTAAGGCATCATGTAACCTGTTCGGACCAAATCAGGGCCGTTATTGAGAGGTTCACCGAGCGGGCATTCGCTGGTGGGTGCGTCGCGCTTTAATCCCGATACTACAATGCACGGTCTTGTTACTTGATAATGATACAGTTATGAGTCGAGTGGCAATCGGGTGGTCGTTTAGTGCAAGCTACTAGCAAGGTAGGTTATCCACCGAGCAGACCCCTTCTCGTCGCCACTTTTTTTTACTGTTAAAAAGTGACAGGCACATTTGCCGTTACACGTTTATTATCAGAAGAGTATATTCACAACCCGGTCCGAACAGGGTATTCGATCCCAAAGGTAATAAGGGTATGCTAAATGAATGCTTGGTCAACAAAGTGCATTTCTTCTAAGTGAAGCACGTCCCGGCAAGCCGCTCCCAATCAGCCTGATTTGGTCCGATCACATTCCATGATGCCAAAAGGAATTCCGCAGGGTTCAACGGCTTCCCGGCGCTCCGGCAAGGAGCTTGAGGGTAGAGTGACGATCAGCCGCTCACCGCCTGCGACGGATCTGATATCTCAAACCTGAAAAAGCAACCCGACAGCAAATCCCGCCGGCTTGATACGGATGAATCGAGCGCCGGGACTGTCGTTCGAACGCTCCGCTCCCTTCCCCGAAAGAACAAAGATACGCCACGCCGCACCGCAAGGCAAGCCCCGGGCGGTCGACCCCGGGGATTGCCGGGAAGGACTCCGTCCAGAGGAGGTTTGAGTTCCGCCGCCGGGCGGGGTAAACTTGAGCTTTGCGCTACCCGCCCCCCGGACTCGCGATGAACGAACGCCGCAAAGCCTTCGCCTACGTCATCGCCATCACGGTGATCTACGGCTCGACCTTCGTGGTCCTCAAGGGGCTGCTGCGCGAGCTGAGCCCCTGGCTGCTGGTGGCCCTGCGCTTCGGCGCGGCGGCGCTGCTCCTCGGCGGCTGGGCTCTGGTCAAGCGGGTGTCCTTCGACGCCGCGACCTGGCGGCGCGGGACGCTGCTGGGCCTGGTGCTCACGGCGGGCTACGTCCTGCAGACCCTGGGGCTGCAAACCACCGGAGCGGGGAAGTCGGCCTTCATCACAGCGCTGTACGTGGTCTTCACCCCGCTGGCGGCGGCGCCCATCGCCGGCACGCGGCTGCGGGCGCGGGAGCTTGTCGCCGCCGTGGTAGCCCTGGGCGGGGTCTATCTGCTGGCCGACCCCCGGGGACCCCTGGGCGTGGGCGACCTGTTCACCCTGGGCTGCGCGGCCTCCTTCGCCCTTCACCTGGCCCTGATCGACCGCTACGCCGAGGAGGGCCGGGAGCTGCAGCTCACCGTGGTCCAGTTGAGCGTGGTCACCGTGGTCAGCCTCGGCGTCTCGCTGCTCACCGAGACGCCGTCCCTGGTGCTGAGTTGGTCGGGACTGGGTCGGCTGGCCTATTTGTCTCTGGCGGCCACGGCCTTCGTGGTGCTGATGCAGATGCGCTGGCAGCCCAAGCTGGGCGCGGCGCCGGCGGCCCTGGTCTACGTCGGCGAAGCCGTGGTGGCCTGGCTGGGCGGAATGCTCGTCCTCGGCGAGGGCTTCCGTTGGACCGGCTACCTGGGCGCCGGGCTGATCGCAGCGGCGGTGCTTTTCTCCGCCCTGCCCCGCCGCAAACCCCTGCCCGAGATCGGCCCGCCGCCGGACCCCGGCGCGGCCCGGCGGGGTGAGCCGTGAGAAAGCCCGCCCCCAGTGAGCTTCCCGCCGCCGAGAGCGGCCGCTCCCCCGGGCCGACCGGCCCGCTGACGGCCTGCGTCATCTGGGCCAACGACTACGCCACCGGCATGGCCAACCTGGGCCACCAGCGGGTTTGGGAGCTGGTCGACGGGTACGGACCCTGGAGCGCCGACCGCCTCTACACCGCCGACCGTCCCGCCGGCACCCCGGTCAGCTTCGCCTGGAGCCGCCCCCTGGGCGCTTTCGACCTGCTGATCCTCTCCCTGTCCTTCGAAGCTGACTACCCGGCTGCCCTGGAGCTTCTCGACGCCGCCGGGCTGCTCCACTACGGCCCGGGGCGCCGCGGTCCGCTGGTCATCGCCGGAGGAATCGCCCCGACGCTCAACCCGCGCCCCCTCTCCCCTTTCGTCGACGCCGTCTACCGGGGCGACGCCGAGGCCGCCCTCCCCGGACTGCTGACCGAGCTTGCCGAGACCCAGCTTGAGCGCGCCGTCGCCCGGAGCATCTTCAGCGCGACCGGGCTGCACCTCGAGGGCGAAGACCCCGCCGCCTCGACCATCCAGCGCTGGCGCTCCCCCGACGGGATCTACGCCGCCTCTCGGACGATCTCGCCTCACAGCCACTTCGGCCGCACCCTGCTGGTAGAACTGGGTCGGGGCTGCCCACGGCGCTGCCGCTTCTGCGCCGCCCGCTGGGCCGCCGGCGGTTGGCGACCCGCCGACCCCGCCGCCCTGCTCGGGCTCATCGACGAGCGCACCGCCGAGCTAGACGTGCGCGAACTGGGCCTGGTGGGAACCGCCGTGGCCGAGTCCGGTCGCTTCCTCGAACTGCTGGCGAAGCTGGAGCAACGCGGTTACAAAGCCAGCTCGAGCTCACTGCGGGCCGACCTGCTGACCCCGGAGATCGCCGCCGCCCTGGTCCGGCTGGGTCAGCGCACACTGACCCTCTCCGCCGAGGCGGGCAGCCGACGGTTGCGCGAGCTGCTTGACAAGGACCTCGACGAAGGCGATCTGCTGCGCGCCGCCGGGGCCGCCGCCGGAGCCGGAGCCGCCCGTCTGAAGCTCTACTTCATCTACGGCCTGCCCGGTGAGGACGACGACGACCTGGCGGCGATCGTCGAGCTGGCCGCCGCCGTCAAGAAGCGTCTGGGTCGCACCCGGCTGGATATCTCGGCCTCGCCCCTGGTGCCCAAGCCGCTGACCCCCCTGGCCGAGGCGCCCCTGCTGCCCGAGTCCGAGCTGCGCCGCCGCAGGAAACTGCTGGTCGGCGGCCTGGCCCGAGTCGGGCTGACCGCCTTCACCGGGGAGTCCCCACGCCAGGCGCTTTGGCAGGCCGTCCTGGCCCGGGGCGATGGGGACGTTCTGCGCCGCCTGCGCGCCGGAGAGCCCAAGGGCGCCCTGATCCGCGAGTTCGCGGGGTGACCGAACCGGATAACACAAGGTCGGGTCGTGGGGCTGGTCCCAATAACCCGACCCTGCTAAGTCCGCACTCCACATCGTGAAAGGATTGGGATGTGGGGCTAGTCCAGCGGCTCGACGACGACCTCGACCAGGTGGATGTAGTTTTGGTCGGAGTCGCACCAGCTCGGCGATCCCTGGGGGTCGTCGGTGTACCAACAGGAGCCCGAGCCGTTCTTGACCACGGTGGAGAGCCCCGTCCCAGCGCCGGGATCGATGAGCTGCTGGCGCTCGTCGTACTCGCCGTAGGTCCAGCCCGGGTGAAAGACCTCGCCCTCGGCGAACTCGATGCCGCGATCGGCCACGTCGATGGTGTACCAGCCGCCGGCGCCGGGGATGCTTGTGTAGACGGCGATGCGGGTCGGTCCCGTCGGACGGCCGGCCTCGTCCTCATAGAGCAGGGCGGTGAAGGGGATCGTCTCCTGGCCGGCCCACTGGCCGCCGCCCTTCCAGTAGACGCGGTAGGCGAGCAGCCGACAGTCCAGCGGCGCGGTGAAGGTCGTCGCCAGGGGCGAGTAATAGACCCAGGAATAGTAGCCGGCGACGGCGAGCTCGGGCTCCAGCCAACTGAGCACCAGCCCCTCGTCGGTCTCGCGCTGGAGCTGCCGCTCGTCCACAGTGAACCGGGCGGACTGGGTGGATTGGGCGGAAGCGGCGAAGACTGCCAGCAGAACTGAGGAAAGCACAACGATACGCTTGAGCATGGAAACCTCCTCGGGTTACCCTCAATAAACGCCGCCGGGGTGATCAGCGTTCCAGCGGACACGCCGCCAGGGCCTGACGCGACAGCGCGGCCGCTTTTTGCTACAATGCAACCTTGAAAGATGTCGGCTTCCAGCAAACCACACCCGGTCCATTCCGTCGATTCCCCCCCCGACAACTCATCCCCCCGATTAGATGAAAACCTCACTCCCGCGCCTGATCGCCCTGCTGTCACTCCTCGCTGTCACCGTCACCGCCGGGCAGCAGGCGGAAACGACGGAACCCGGCGTCATCGAGCGGCGCTTCGGGGGTGTCGCCCGGGAGCTCACCCCCAAGAGCACCGACATCGCCGAGCGGATCGATGAGCGCATCCGCGAGCTCGAGGCCGCCGCCGCCGAGATTGAGAAGGCCGAGGCCGAGGAGGCCGACACCGGCGAGAAGATCGAGAAGGCCACCGAGGAAGTCGGCAAAGCCCTGGGGCCGGTGGGGGAAATCCTGGACTGGTTCTCCAGCCTGCCCGGCTACTGGGAGGCCTTCCTGGTCGGCGGCGGGGTCTTCATCGTCCTGAGCCTCTTGTACTTCTTCATCCAGTTGGGCGTCAAGCGCATCATGCGCAAGCAGAACCGGCCGGACTGGCACCTGGCCCGTCGCTACAGCCTGTTCATCCGCATCATCATCCTGAGCATCTCGGCGCTGATCGCCCTGGTCTGGGTGGGTGAAACCAAGGGCTGGCTCTACGAGGTCGCCACCGGAGTGACCAGCCTGGCGACGGCTTTCCTGGCCATCAACGTCTTCAGCTACCTGGTGCTGGAGCGGGGTCGCAAGAAGCACAACCGCAAGCCCATCCCCGTCCTCTTCCAGCAGGTCATCCGCGCCGTCCTCTACGTCATCGCCATCCTGACGGTCCTCGGCGCCAGCTTCGAACTGGACCTATCGGCGCTGCTGGCCTCCTCGGCGATGCTCTCGCTGGTACTGGGTCTGGCGCTCCAGGACACCCTGGGCAACATCTTCGCCGGGATGAGCATCCACGGCAGCAAGCCCTTCGAGATCGGCGACTGGATCCGGGTCAAGGACTACGAGGGCCAGGTGGTCGAGATGAACTGGCGCGAGGTGCGGCTGCGCACCTTCGAGCAGGACAACATCGTCCTGCCCAACTCGATCATCGCCAGCACCGACTTCGTCAACTACTCCCGCCCCACCGGCCGCCGGTTGATCACCCTGGAGATCGGAACCAGCTACGCCGATCCACCGGACAAGGTCCGTCGGGTGATCCGCCGGGTGCTGGACAACATCGACGACATCGAGCCGGCCCGGGACCACCTCTTCCTGGTCAACTACAACGATTTCTCCATCGACTACGTCATCCGCTTCTTCCTGACCGACTACTCGCGCTCGCCCCAGTTGCGCGGCGAGGTGATGAACCGCCTCTGGTACGCCTTCCGCCGCGAGGGGATCACCATCCCCTTCCCCATCCGCGACCTCAACATCCAGCGATCCGACCGCAAGGCCGAGCAGGTCGAACAGGAGCGGGAACTCAACCGCCGCCTGGAGCTGCTTGCCGGCATCGAGCTCTTCGGGAACCTGACCGACGACACCAAGGTCACCCTGGCCGAGAAACTGCAACGGCAGCTCTTCTCGCCCGGCGAGGCCGTGGTGGTCCAGGGCGAGCCCGGCGACAGCTTCTACGTCATCTGCGAGGGCTCCTTCGACGTCTACATCAAAAAAGGCACCAAGGGGCGCAAGTGGGGCATCAAGGTCGGCAGCCTGGATCACGGCGACTTCTTCGGCGAGATGAGCCTGCTCACCGGGGAGGAGCGCTCGGCCAGCGTCGTCTGCGCCGAGCATGGCGTACTCTACGCCCTGGACAAGGACTCCTTCAAGGATATCCTGCTGGGTCACCCCGAGATCAGCCAGCAACTGGCCACCCTGGCCTCCAAACGGGTTTCCCAGAATATGAACCAGCTCTCCAAGTACCTCGATGAAGGCGAGCAGCAGGGCCTGGACGATAAACAAAAGAACGCCCACGTACGCAAGGCGAT
>WJMB01000109.1 GCA_014728185.1 Candidatus Coatesiibacteriota bacterium | reverse complement strand
TCAAACAAGGGATCGTATAACCTGTTCGGACCGGGTTGCGATTGTAATCTGCTGATAATACACGTTTAGTGGCAGATTGGCCTGCCACTTATCAACAGCAAAAAATGTGTCGGCTGCAAGGGACTGCTCGGTGGATAACCTACCCTGCATGATAGCCGGCAGCTAACGATCATCCGATTGCCACTCGACTCATAACTTCATCATTATCAAGCAATAAGGCTGCGCCTGAGAACCTCGGGATCAAAGCGCGAGACACTCGGATGGCGAACACCTGCTCGGTGAACCTTTCAATATCGGCCCTGATTTGGTCCGGATAGGGGATTCGATCCCCTAGACAAATACCTTCCAGGCTTGCTTCGGTCCGTAGCTCCTAGTTGCGCCTCCAGAAATCCCTTGCCTTCGCCGCAGTCAGGCGTTATCTTCTAATGTGAAACTAAGAGCGGGATCGCCTTGCCTGCTAGCTCCAGCCTCGCTTCAACGATACCGGACAGCGATACTCGACCGGGATACTCGACCGGGATACTCGACCGGAAAGGAAGCCCGATGCATTTCTGCCGCCGCGCTCTGCTCCTGCTGCTGGTCGTCGTCGCGACGGCCGGAGCCTTCGACTCCGCCCTGGTCGGCGCCTACGCCTCAACCGCTGTCGCCGACGACGCCAGCGCGCTGTGGATCAACCCCGCCGGTCTGGGGATCGCGCGGATGCCCAACCTCTATTTCTCGCTGGCCGGGCTCGAGGACGACTGGGAGGATTACTCCGGGGCCGTTCAACTGGGCATCCTCGGCCTGGGCTATCGCCGGGTCCCCGGCGTCTTCGAGGACGACTACCACGGCCGCTTCTCTGTGGGCCTGGGGCTGGGAGGCGACCGCTTCTCGCTGGGCCTGGGCTTCGATTGGCTCCACGAGCACCTGGGCCGGCTCGAGGAGACCGTCTTCGATATGCGCCTGGGCATCCTCTGGCGGCCCTGGAGCTTTCTCTCGGTGGGCGGGACGGTTGAGAATCTGCTCTCCGCCGACACGGCCCTGGAGCGCCGCGACAACGTCCTGGCCGGCGGGATCGCCCTGCGCCCCCTGGCGCCCTTCCTGTACGATTCGCCGAACCTGTTGACCCTCAGCTTCGACGCCCGCTACACCGCCGATCCCGAGGACCTCATCGACAACGCCGAGCAACTGGACTGGTTCGCCGGGCTGGAGCTGCGCCCCCTGGACGGTCTGGCGCTCACGGCGGGCTACGACGACGACGGCGCCCTGACCGTGGGAGCCCGCTTGGAGCTGACCCACGGCGTTTTCGGCTACGGCGGCGCCCTGGACGACACCGGCGCCTTCACCCGTCACGGCGGCAGCGTCGCCTTCGCTCTGGAGCGCCGCGAGCCTTTGGTCTGTTTCGCCCCGCCCGGCGTGCTGACCCTGGAGATCGGCGGCGGACTGGATGACCTGCCCCCCGAGTTCTCCCTCCTCGGCGGTCCCGGCGGCGGGCAGTCGCTGACCGGCCTGCTCTCCCAGCTCAAGCGGGCCCGCGAGGACGCCGACGTCGACGCCGTACTGCTCTCCATCAAACCGCTCGGCGGCATCTTCGGCGAGGTCACCGGCTCGATGCAGGAGCTGGGCGCCGAGATCGACCTGACCCGGGTCGCCGGTCTGCCTGTCTACGCCGTCTTCACCGGCGAGGGCGTCGATCCGGGCGCGCTCTACCTGGCCGCCCACTGCGAGCGCATCTTCCTGCCCGCCTTCACCAGCGTCGACGGCCTGGGCACCGCCCTGACCATCAACCGCTACGGAGGACTGGCCGAGAAGTACGGCATCGACCTACAGGTGATCACCGCCGGCGAGTACAAATCCGGTTTCTGGTCGCTGACCAAGGGCGCCAGCGACGAGCAGGCCCGGGCGATCAGCGAGCTGTTGGCCGACAATCAGGGGCAGCTCTACGACCTCCTTGGCGAGCGACGCGAGCTCTCCCGTGACGAGCTGCTCGAGCTGGCCGACACCTGGACCCTGCGCCCCGAGGACGCCCTGGAGGCCGGGCTGGTCGACGAGCTGGGCGGCTACCGCGACGCCCTGGCCGCCGTGGCCCGGGCCGCAGGGGCCGAGGTCGATTCCGCCGACGAGGTCCGCGTCGTCGGGACCGCCGGGCGCGAGTACTGGGAGGACGAGTGGTCGGCCCGGCCCCGCATCGCCGTCGTCGGCGCCTACGGCGGCATCTCCGTGGGCCGTTCCGGCTGGGACTACCTGCGCGGCGGACGCGGCATGGGCTCGCAGACCCTGGCCGAGCAGCTCGACAAGGCCCGCCGCGATCCCCTGGTCCGGGCCGTCGTGCTGCGCATCGACTCCGGCGGCGGCTCGGGTATCGCCTCCGAGGAGATCGCCCGCGCCGTCACCCGGCTCACCGAAGCCGGCAAGCCCGTCATCGCCTCGGTGGCCGACATCGCCGCCTCGGGCGGCTACTGGATCGCCTGCCCCGCCGACTGGATCATCGCCGAGCCGGCCAGCTTCACCGGCTCCATCGGCGTCATCGGCGTGATGGCCAGTCTGGAGCGCCTCTTCGAGGAGCAGGGCATCGTCCGCGAGTCCTACACCGAGGGCCGCTACGGCGACCTGGGCGATTACGGCCGCGCCCTGAGCGACGAGGAACGGGCCATGGTCGAGGAGGAGCTCAACTACTTCTACGGAGTCTTCGTCGACAAGGTCGCCGCCGAGCGCGAGCTCGAAGTGGACGAGGTCTATGAGATCGCCGGCGGGCGGGTCTGGACCGGGCGTCAGGCCCTGGACAACGGCCTGATCGACGAACTCGGCGGCCTGCGCCGCGCCGTCGAGCTGGCCGCCCAGCGCGGCGGCGTCGACCACCCCGACCCCGATCTGGTCACCTACGGCAACTGGGGGCCGATGCTCTTCGAGCTCCTCGACCGCGACCTGATCGAGCTGCTGGGCTACGGTGACACTGCCCGCGTGGACCTCGACTTCTAACACATTCTCTCATATCGCAGGTCGCTCTCGCTGATACCGACGGGCGATCGCGGCGGTACGCGTTGCCGCGGGCCGTGCGCCAGCCGGACAGGCGGGCCGGGGGACCGGTCGGCCGCTGGTGACGGGTGTCCACCGGAGCCAATTCCTCTCGTCCACCGGGAGCGCCCGTCAGCGCAGGTAACCGGCATGGTCCCGGCATGGTCGAAAACCGGCCCGATTCGCCGGGCCACCTTGATAACCCTTGACCGATTCACGCTTGACAACGCCGCGCCATCCGTGCTATCTTACCGCTCCCGGCTGACGAAGCGGAGCGCCGGGACGGGGGCTTCACCCGTGAAGGACCCCACTGACCCTCGCGCGCGAATCATCACCCAATCATCCCCCATGCAATCATCCCTCATGGGCGCGAACAGATAAGCGAAGAAAAACGCAAAAAGACCTTGACAGTCCGTCCGCCTTGTAGTACATTACACCCCGCCAACGCACGGGAGCCCGTTTGGGGCCAGAGAAACAAAAGGTCCAGCGGTATCTGTCCGGCCTGGCGGAATAGAGAAACAAACGCAACGACCACATAGCTGGTTCGATGCAGTAGCGGGGCGAAAGTGGCGCCTCGGGAGAACGGCTGACAGTCTCAAGGCGAGACTCGAGGGCCTGAGGTACGGGGTCCTTCATTCATCCCCTCTCCCGAATCCCCGCGAAAAGGTGTCAGGTTCTTTGAAAGCTGGAAGCAGTAGGGCAAGTAACGGTCCACCATCCCCGTGGATAGTGCCGGCTCGGCCGGCAACTCCCGGAATCGGATGCAAACCGGATCGCGAACACCTACCCGTTTAACGAACGAGATCAGCCTAGAACATGCCAGATCGATGACCGTTGCCCTTAGCCGGCAACGGCTCACCGAACAAAGACAACGACCCGTTTTCGGGTTTAACATCTTGACTTCGGAGAGTTTGATCCTGGCTCAGGACGAACGCTGGCGGCGTGCCTAAGCTTATGCAAGTCGAACGCGAAAGGCTCCTTCGGGAGCCGAGTAGAGTGGCAGACGGGTGAGTAACGCGTGGGTAACGTGCCCCAATCCTGGGAATAACCCTCGGAAACGAGGGCTAATACCGAATGTGGCCCCCGATCGGATGATCGGTGGCTAAAGGTGGCCTCTTCTATGCTGCCGGGTTGGGATCGGCCCGCGTCCCATTAGCTAGTTGGTGAGGTAACGGCCCACCAAGGCAACGATGGGTAGCCGGCCTGAGAGGGTGTCCGGCCACACTGGCACTGAGACAAGGGCCAGTCCCCTATGGGAGGCGCAGGCGGGAATAGTTCCCAATGGACGAAAGTCTGAGGACGCGACGCCGCGTGAGCGAAGAAGGCCTTCGGGTTGTAAAGCTCTGTCAGGAGGGAAGAAGGCGCTGGGTGTTAATAGCACCAAGCGTTGACGGTACTTCCAGAGGAAGCCCCGGCTAAATACGTGCCAGCAGCCGCGGTAATACGTATGGGGCAAGCGTTGTCCGGATTAACTGGGCGTAAAGGGCACGCAGGCGGTTCGTTTAGTCGAAGGTGAAATCCCTGGGCTCAACTCAGGAACTGCCTTCGATACTGGCGAACTAGAGTGGCGTAGAGGAAAGCGGAACTCCTGGTGTAACGGTGGAATGTGTAGATATCAGGAGGAACACCGGTGGCGAAGGCGGCTTTCTGGACGCACACTGATGCTCAGGCGCGAAAGCGTGGGTAGCTAACAGGATTAGATACCCTGGTAGTCCACGCCATAAACGATGGGTACTAGGTGTCGGGGGTATCGATCCCCTCGGTGCCGAAGTCAACGCATTAAGTACCCCGCCTGGGGAGTATGGTCGCAAGGCTGAAACTCAAAGGAATTGACGGGTCCCCGCACAAGCGGTGGAGCATGTGGTTTAATTCGACGC
>WJMB01000009.1 GCA_014728185.1 Candidatus Coatesiibacteriota bacterium | reverse complement strand
GACGATGACTGTGGAAATCGAAGAAGAGGAGAAGAGCGTCGAGCGCGAAGGGGAGCGCCTGGTTCCCGTCGAGGAAGCCTGGCCCTACCCCGGGGGCGACCCCGCCTATTCGGTGACCGCCGACGACGAGGGCCGCTACCGCCTGGAGCGCGTCGTGCCCGGCGTCTACGACATCTACTGCTTCGACGCGGACGCCGAGCCGGACTTCGCCGTCGCCGTCGAGCTGGCCGCCGGAGAGACAGTGGTCCGGGACTTCACCCTCTACCCGATGATGGAGGTCGAGAAGCCCAACATCTATCTCTACCCCGTCGAGACCGAGTTGATAACCGTTACGCTGGGCTTTCCCCAGGGCGGCGAGGTGACGGTCAGCGAGCCCGCCTACGAGAGCGTCTGGCGCTTCTTCGCCGATCCCGACGGCACGCTGCGCGAGGTCCAGGAGCTGCACTGGGACACCCCCGACGGGTCGGGCCACGCCCTGGAACCTCGCCCCGAGCCGATCCACGAGTACCTGTTCTACGAGGCCGCCGCGCCGGACCGCTGGCAGCGCGAGGCGGGCTGGGTGGTCGCCACCGAGAACCTGGAGACCTTCTTCCGCGAGACCCTGGCCCACATCGGTTTCTACGACAATGAGATCGAGGACTTCGTCGAGTGGTGGGTCCCCCGCCTCGACGAGGCACCCTTCTACGCCATCTATCCCCAATTCAACGATACGGTGGGCGCTGTCATCGAGCTGGCCCTGACTCCGCGGCCCCATAGCCTGATCCGCGTCTTCTTCCTCATCGAGGACATCGAGGGCCCCTGCGAGCTGCTCGAGCCGCTGATCCCCGCCTACGAGGCCGGCGGCTTCACCGTCCACGAGTGGGGCGTGGCGCGCGATGAGGGCCGGGTCAAGTGAGGAATGAACAGCAGGAGGGCGTCATGAAGGTGCTTCTGACAACGATCTGTCTCCTTGGCGTCATCCCGGCGTCCGCGGCGACGATCCATGGTACGGTGCTGGACCACGAAGGCGAGCCCGTCGATGGCGCCGTGGTGGAGCTCTACGTCGTCGCCGTGTCCGGTGCCGACACGGCGGACTGCGCCCCGGACGGCCTTTCGCCGATCGTGGGCGACGAGGCAATCGACATCCTGCTCGTGGACGACCAGCCCCGGCCCTTCGACAGCAAGGCGGACTACTCGACGACCACCGACGACGAGGGCGACTACCGGCTCTCCGGCGTCGAACCCGGCCTCTACGACATCGCCTGCTACGCCGTTCAGTGCGAGATGACCTACCGGACGGACATCGAGCTGGCCGGTGACGACGACCTGAGCCTGGACTTCACCCTGGGGCCGATGCTGGCCGTCGACAAGCCCAATATCTACCTCTACCCCGTCGAGGCCGGCCTGGTGAGCGTCGGCCTGGGCTTCCCCCAGGGGGGAGGGATCACCGTCAGCGAGCCGATCTATGACCACGGCTGGTCCGTGGAGATCACCCCGGCGGGTGTCATCGACGGCGAATGGGACTACCTGTTCTACGAGGCCGCCGCGCCGGACCGCTGGCGGCGCGAGGCGGGTTGGGTGGTCGCCGCCGAGAACCTGGAGACCTTCTTCCGCGAAAACCTGTCCGCCACCGGCTTCTACCCCGCCGAGATCGAGGACTTCGTCGACTGGTGGATTCCCCGCCTCGACGACGCCCCCTACTACGCCCTCTACCCCCAGTACAACGATGTCTACGACGGGGTCATCACCCTGAGCGTCGAGCCCGAGCCCCGGACCGTTATCCGGCTGATCTACGTCATCGAGGGGCTGGACGAGCCCCTCGAGCTCCCCGAACCGCTGATCCCCGCCTACGAAGCCGGCGGCTTCACCGTTCACGAGTGGGGCGTGGTGCGCGATGGGGGCGTCTTGGAGTAACCTCTGGATACGCGTCATCGTCGTAGCGGCTGAAAGGCGGCGGAGGAGAAATACCATTTATCAGTAGCTTGGGAGCACAACGGACCTCAACCCGTTGAAAGATCGTCAGCGGTCCATCATCTCCAACCAAACAACCCTAAACAGCCCCCTTTCGCAGCCGGGAAGCCGTAAACCTCGGTTCTCGCGAAGGGATCGTATACCCTGTTCGGACCGGATTGTGAAAGTATTTTGCTGATAATACAGGTTTTTCAGCATATCTGCCTGTCACTTGTAGGCAGTTAAAAAGTGGCAGCCGCAAGGGTTGTACTTGGCGGATAACCCACCCTGCCTATTGGCTTGCAGTCAAAGGTCACCCGTTTGCCGCTCGACTCATAACTGCCCCAATATCAAGCAACAAGACTGCTTATGATAGTATCGGGATTCAAGCTGAACGCAACTAATCAGCCAATCCTTGCTCGTGAACCTCTCTTTATCAGCCCTGATTTGGTCCGATCACGTTCCATGATGCCCTCGCGAATAATACAACCGCCGGTCCTCAGCCGGCGGTTGTAAAAATCGGAAGCTGTAGACATCGTTCGTGGTCTATGGAGCGATAAGCAACCGCAACCGGCAGCGCTGGCGTGCTATGTATTATGGAGCTTTTCCGAAGCCCCCACCTCTGCCTGGCGGCAACTGTTTGATCAAGGGATCGTATATCCTGCTCAAACCGAGTTGTGGTTGTAATCTGTTGATAATACGTATGTAGTAGCAGAAGTACCAGTCACTTCATCGCAGCAATACAGTGGCGGCTACACAGGATTTGTTCCGTGGATAATCCACGGCATTATCAGCCCTGATTTAGTCCGAACACGCTTCAAGATGCGTTGTTCAACTCGCGGCCAACACCAACACCGCTCAGACTATCCGATGTCCGAGACGAATTCTTCAAGAGACTTAACCAGCGCAGGCCGGCTGTTGTAGAATGGGACGCACATTGTCCACCCCACCCGGATAAGAGGAAAGCGCCCATGGAACGCGTCGTCATCCTGGACTTCGGCAGCCAGTACACCCAGCTCATCGCCCGCAAGGTGCGCGAGGCCGATGTCTTCTGCGAGATCGTCCCCTTCGGCAAGCCGCCCGAGAAGTACCTGGCTAACGAGGTCAAGGGGCTGATCCTCTCCGGCGGTCCGGCCAGCATCACCGCACCGGGGGCGCCCCACCTGCCCGAGGGCTTTTTCGAGCGGGTGGATGTGCCCGTG
>WJMB01000108.1 GCA_014728185.1 Candidatus Coatesiibacteriota bacterium | reverse complement strand
CTGGCGGCGATTCCCGACGAGGTCGCCCGCCGAGCCAGGCTGATCCTGCTCAACTACCCCAACAATCCCACCGGGGGCGCCTGCGGGCGGGACTTCCTCGCCGAACTCGTCGCCTGGGCGCGGGAGACCGACACCTTGGCCGTCTACGACAACGCCTACCAGTTCCTGGGCTTCGACGAACCGGCGCTGTCGATCCTGGAGGTTCCCGGCGCCGAGGAGATCGCCCTGGAGTTCCACACCCTGAGCAAGGCCTACGCCATGGCCGGCGCCCGGGCGGCCTTCGCCGCCGGCGCTCCCGAGGCCGTGGCGGCCCTGCGCAAAATCGAACTCTACCACCAGGCCGGCCTTTTCGCACCGCTGATCCAGGCGGTCTGCGTGGCCCTGGAAGACGGCGACGACTACGTCGCCGCCAACCGCCGCGTCTTCCGGGAGCGCCGCGACGCCGTCTCGGCGGCGCTGACGGCGATGGGCTGGGAGCACAACCTCCCCGCCGGAGCGGCCTACTTCTTCCTCCGCCTGGACGGCCCCCCCACCACCGACGACGCCGCCTTCTGCCGCGAGCTGCTGGCCTCCAAGGGCGTGGCCCTGGTTCCGGGGCGGGCCTTCGGCGAGGAGGGTCGCGGCTGGGTGCGTTTGGCCCTGACCCGACCCCGGGATGAACTCGAGCGCGCCCTGGAGCTTATCGCCGACTTCCGGGCCGTCAGGTGAGCATCCGGCGGGCGCTGATCGGACTGGGCTCCAACCTGGGCGACCGCCGGGCCAATCTCTTCGACGCCGCCGCGTCTCTGGCCGACGAACCCGACCTGAAGCTCCTCGCCCTGAGCCGTTTCTACGAGAACCCGGCCGTGGGGCTGGCCGCCGGCAGCGGGGACTTCCTCAACGCCTGCGCCCTGTTGTCCACGGGGCTGGGCATCGGCGAGCTGGGCCGCCGGCTGGCTGTCGTCGAGGAAGCCCATGGACGCGACGAGGACCGCCGCCGCGGCGACGGCGCCCGCCGCCTCGACCTGGACCTGCTCTACCTGGGCGGCCTGATCGGCGAGGAGGGCGGCTACATCGTGCCCCACCCCCGGCTGCGACTGCGTGCCTTCGTGCTGGAGCCGGCCTGCGAGATCGCCCCCTGCCTGTGCGATCCCCGGGACGGCCGCACCGTGCTCCAGCTCTGGAGACGCCTGCGCCGCCGCTTGAGCTGACGCGGCGCAACGGCATCGTGAAACGAGGTTTAATCATGTCCAGCGCCAAGCCCACCCCCCGGCTGACCATCTCCGAGATCCGCGCCCTCAAAGGCGAGCGACCGATCTGCTGCCTGACGGCCTACGACTACCCCGGCGCCCTGGTCTGCGCCCGGGCCGGGATCGAGCTGATCCTGGTCGGCGACAGCTTGGGCAATGTCGTACAGGGTCGTCCGGACACCCTGGGCGTCACCCTGGAACAGATGGTCTACCACACCGGCCTGGTCGCCCGGGCCCTAGACGAGGCGGCGCTGCGCGGCGAGCTCGAGCGCCTGCCGCTGCTGGTCGCCGACATGCCCTTCCTGACCTTCCACACCACCCCGGAGCGGGCCGTGGAGAACGCCGGGCGTCTGCTGGCCGAGGGCGGCGCCCAGACGGTCAAGATCGAGAGCCGCCCGGGCATCGCCGAGTACGTCGAGCGTCTGACGCGGGTGGGCGTCCCGGTGATGGGCCACCTGGGGCTGACTCCCCAGGCGGTGCACCAGTTGGGCGGCTTCCGCGTCCAGGGACGCGACGCCGACGCCGCACGGGAGATGATCGAGCAGGCCCGCCGCCTGGAGGACGCCGGGGCCTTCGCCATTGTCCTCGAGCTGATCCCGGCCGAGCTGGCCGCCGAGATCAGCGCCGCCGTGGGCGTCCCGACCATCGGAATCGGCGCCGGGGCCGCAGTCGACGGCCAGATCCTGGTCTTCCACGACCTGCTGGGCTTCCCCGGGGCGCTCAAACCCCGCCACGTCAAGCGCTACCTCGACGCCGACTCCCTGATGACCGAGGCCGTCGCCGAATACGCCGCCGAGGTCCGCCGGGGCGACTTCCCCGGACCCAAGCACGGCTTCCAATGACCGCGGAGGTGACCGTGAGAGCCAAAACGGCGCTGCTCCTGTTGCTGCTGATCGCCGCCTCGACGCTGGCCGAGCGCGAGCTCGAGGCGGTGCGCACCAGCGCCCCGCCGCAGATCGACGGCCGGTTGACCGACATCGTCTGGGAGGCGGCCAAGCCCTCCTCCAGCTTCATCTACCGCGGTATCGGCCTGCCCTGGCCCGCCGGGGAGCAGACCGTGGTCCGCGTCCTCTACGACGACGAGGCCCTCTACTTCGCCCTGGCCTGCTACGAAACCCGCCCCGAGGCCATCGTCTCCGACATGCTGCGCCACGACGACCCGCTCTGGCTCGACGACTCGATCTCGATCCTGCTCGACACCTTCGACGACGGCCGCTCGGGCTACTGGTTCATCGTCAACGCCCAGGGCAGCCGCTACGACGCCGTGTTCAGCCAGGACGGAACCTACATCGACGAGGAGTGGGACGGCAACTGGCGCGCCGCGGCCCGCGTCGAGGAGGACCGCTGGGTGGCCGAGATCGCCATCCCCTGGCGGGCCATCCACTACGTCGATCCCGCCGACGGCCTGGGCATCGAGTTCTGGCGCAACGAGATCCCCAACGACGAAAGCTCCGTCTGGGCCAACTACGCCGGGACCCTCTTCCAGGCCGCCGGATTTGGCCGGCTGGGCGGCATCGACGACCTGGACACCCCGGTGACCCTGAACATCACCCCCTACCTGACCGCCGAGCGCCGCTGGAACGACGTCGAGGAAGGCATCCTCTACAACGACCCCACCCTGTACGAGGAAGGGGTCTGGGACGACTTCAACGGCGGCGTGGACCTGGACTTCCGCCCCTTCGGCGCGATGAGCCTGGCCGCGACCTGGAACCCGGACTTCGCTCACATCGAGAGCGACCTCAACGAGATCAACCTCTCCCGCGATGAACTGTACCTCAACGAGAAGCGGCCCTTCTTCCGCGAGGGCAAGTCGCTCTTCGAGCTGCCCCTGCAATTGTTCTACTCCCGACGCATCGCGGAGATCGACTACGCCGGCAAGCTCTACGGCAAGCTGGGCGGCCTGCGCTACTACGTCACCGACGTCGAGGGCCGGGTCTTCGAGAAGGCCGAGTACACCACCTACCGTGGAGACTACTGGAAGGAGGCCCTGCGGGCCAACGTGGCCGCGCTGCGTCTGACCCACGACATCTTCGACACCTCGACCGTCGGGCTGACCGTGGTCAACAAGTACCAGCGCGAGCGCTTCGAGGTCGAGTACGGGCCCTTCGGCCCCACCGAGTTCAACCTGGTCGAGGACACCTTCAACGACACCATTCTCGGCGCCGACTTCAGCATGGCCACCGACTACGACCTGCTGGCCGTGGGCCAGTTCGCCTACCAGATCAACGAGAAGAACGAGGTCGAGGACTTCGCCTGGTACCTGGACGGCGAATGGGAGGACCCCAACTGGACCCTGGGCTTCTCGGCCCAGCAGGTGCGCCCCGACTTCGACGCCGAGATGGGCTACCTGCCCTACTCGGACCTGGACACCCTGGGCGGCGAGGTCTACGGCGAGTACCTCTGGAGCATCTGGAACGACTGGCTGGAGACCACCTATCTGGGCGGTTATTACTACCACTACCAGGAGAACGACGGCGGACCGCTGGCCTATCAAGGCTGGGGCGGCTACGGCGGCGCGGACCTGGCCGCGGGGTTGTCCCTGTCCGGCTCCTACTGGCAGGCCTACGAGACCGAAGAATACTTCGAGGATGAGCGCTGGAGCTTCGAGAACCTCTTCTACTCGGGCACTCTGGGCTACGGCCTGGACCGCTGGAGCAACGCCAGCTTCTCCTATATCGGCGGGCGCTACTACGGCTACGACCTGCACTACTGGGAGCTGGCCGCCGCTCTGGCCCCCTTCAGCGGTTTGACCCTCGAGGGCACCGTCGAGTACGAGCGGCTGATCGGCGAGGACGAGTACTACAGCATGGCCGGCGACCACTGGTTCGTCTCGGCGGGCCTGAGCGCCAAGTTCACCGACACCCTCTGGCTGCGCCTGTTCGGCCAGCGCAACACCCTGCGCGG
>WJMB01000107.1 GCA_014728185.1 Candidatus Coatesiibacteriota bacterium | reverse complement strand
GCCGAGTAGATCTCGTCGGAGAGGACCCAGAAACCGTACTTCTGCGATAGCTCGGCGATGACAGCGTAGTCCTCGGCGGTGAGCATCCCGCCGGTGGGATTGTGCGGGCTGTTGAGGATAACCAGGCGAACACCCTTGGCCACGGCGTCGGCGAAGGCGTCCAGGTCGGGGCGGAATCCGGTGGATTCCACCAGGGGGTAGGTATCGATGCTGGCGCCGACGATCTTGGCCGCGGCCTCGTAGGCCGGGAAGTTGATGTCCGGGATCAGCACCGTCTCACCGGGGTCGACCAGGGCCTGGATGCTGAAAAAAATCAGCGGTTTGGCTCCCGTGGCGATGACGACTTCGTTGGGCTCGACCTGGTTGTCGTACTTGCGGCTGACGAAGTCGGCCATGGTCTCGCGCAGCACGGGCAGACCGGCCGAGGGGGCGTAGTGGGTCTGGCCGGCGTCGAGAGCGGCCTTGGCGGCGGCGATGATGTTGCGCGGTGTGGGGAAGTCGGGCTCGCCGACCTCGAGATGAATGACGTCGATCCCCTGGGCCTCGAGCTTGAGGGCCTTCTGTTTGATCTCGAAACCGGTTTGGCGGCCGAAGCCCTCCAGCCGCTTGGCGAAACGGATCTCCTTGTCGGACACTGACAGACCTCCAAATGTTCCGGCGAACGTTCGTGGGTTGGAGCGGGCGCCCACTGGGGCTCCGCGGCGGGATGGATTCTCAGCGGCCCAGGGCCCGACGCTGGCGCAGGGCCTCGAAGGCCGCCACGGCGAAGGCGGCGCTGGCGTTGAGGCTGGCCACCCGGCCGTAGAGGGGTATACGGACAAGATAGTCGCAGGACTTGGCCGTCGCGTGGCCCAGGCCCTTGTCCTCGGCGCCGACAACCAGCGCCAGAGGGCCGGTCAGCGCGGCCTCGTAGATGGTCTGCTCGGCCTCGCCGGTCAATCCGGCGCACCAGACCTCGAGTTCGATGAGCTCGCGCAGGGCCTGGGACACGTTGCCGACGACGGCCACGGGCAGATGCGCGGTGGCTCCCGCGGCGGCGCGGACCACCGTGCCGGTCACCGGCGCGGCGCGGCGGCTGGGGATAACCGCGCCATGGCAGCCCACGGCCTCGGCGCTGCGTAACACCGCGCCCAGGTTGTGCGGATCCTCCAGGTGGTCGCAGACTACCAAAAATGGCTCCTCGTCGCGCTCCCGGGCCTCGGAAACGATCCCGGCGATGGTCGCAGCGCGGCGCTCGACCTCGGCGGCCAGGCCCTGATGTCGGGTGTCGCCGCAGAGGCGCTCCAGCTCCGCGGCCTCCAACACGCTGACCTCGACGCCCCGACGCCGAGCCTCGTCGGCCAGCTTAGACAGCGAGCGCCGACCGCGCAGAACGTACACTCGGCGCAGATCGGCGGGCCGGCGCAGGGCCTCGCGCACGGGACGGTAGCCGTAGATCAGGGGCATTATCGGATCCTGCAGTTCCAGTGATTAGAGGGCGAACAGATATCGGGGCCAACACGCCGGACGGGACCTTCGCCGGGCCTGCACGCGAAAGGTTTCCGACGGCCGCCGGCGTTGGCACGTTTCTTGCTCAACGGTCCGTGGTCCCTGAAACAGGCGTCCCCGCTCTGCTGCAAGAAACGTGCCAACGCCTCCCCTCCTGCGCCGATGAGTGATCCGTTTCGCGTCGGGTTAGGCAAAGGTCCCGTCAGGGCTACTCCTCCGGGGGTGTCGGTCGCCAGCAGGCGTAGATGACGTCGGGGCCGTCGGGGGGCAGCAGGCGGCGGGCCTCGCTTTGACCCGGGGCGACCAGGTAGGCGGACCAGCTTTCGTCGGCGTAGCCGCAGAAGAGCAGGGCGCCGTCGGCGGCGGGGCGGGGAAAGATGGCCAGGCCGGGAAAGTCGAGGAGCTTTTCCGTTTCCAAGAGCTCACCCTCGGCGAGCGACTTGGCGAAGAACTCGGCCAGGGGTTCGGTGGTGATCCGCAGATTGTAGAAGGGTTCGTCCCCCGAGGTTACGGCCCTGGAGTTGAAGAGCAACCGTCCGTCGGCGGCGAGGTGGGGAGAGCCCTGTTCGCCCGGGGTCTCGAGCAGGGGGTGCAGGTCGCCGTCGGCCAGATCGTAATACCAGAGGTCGTAGTCATCGCCCCGGCCGCCGGAGCCGTCGTCATTGGTGGAGAATGCCAAGCGGGCTCCGTCGGCGGTGAGCACGGGAATCTCGCGGCTGGGAGCGCCGTCGGTGAGCTGAGTGACCTCGCCGTCCTCGTAGACGAAGAGCTGCCAACTGTCGCTGGCCGGGTCGAGGGCGTCGAAGAAGACGCGCCTGCCGCCGGAACCGGGCTGGATGGCGCTGGCGCCGGGTGCCGGGTAGGGGGTGAGATCGACGCGCAGCGATGGTTCGGCGTCGTCGGCCGGTCCTTCGGCGGCGAACTCGAGGCTGAACAGGCCCGGGGCGCCCTCCGGGCTGACCGACCAGGCCCAGAGCTCGTCGCCTTCCGGGGTGAAGGCGGGCAGGTCCACCGGGTGGGCGAAGGGCAGCTCGACGGCGGCGCCCAGGACGTAGCCCTCCGGGTCGACGACGGGCCGGTAGAAGGCTTTGGTGCTCAGACCGTCGTCGACGATGTAGACCAGACCGCGGGGCGGCAGGGGCTTGCAACCGGCCAGGAAAACGAGCAGGACGGCGGCGATGGTGATCAGGAAGCTCTGGGGGTGCCGCTCGGTCATACCAGACTCCAAGATTGGGGGCTGCTGGGTATCCTATGGCGATCCGCTTTGAATATGGCTCGGTTGACCGCCTGCCGAAGCAATCGGGTTGTTGAACGCTGGCGGCGTAACACGGCTGCCGTGCGATTGGGCGGAGAGAGGCGTGGAACGAGGCGTTACCGACGCCTCCGACCAGAGTCAATGTCGGATCCAGGTTGGGCTGGGGAGCAAGAGGTGATTGAACGCTGCTGGTGTTCCATCCACCCGCTAAAGCCGCTTTCACCAAGACTGCGTTGACGCAACAGGAAAGCGGATTCCTAAACCGCGGTTTCGATTACTCCAACGGCTCGACGGTGGCCACGGCCCAGGCGGCCATACCCTCCTCGCCGCCGACGAAGCCCAGCTTCTCCGTGGTGGTGGCCTTGACGTTGACGGCGCCGACATCCAGCTCCAGGCAACGGGCCAGTCCGACGCGCATGGCCTCGATGTGCGGCGCCAGACGCGGGGCTTCGGCGGCGATGACACCGTCGATATTGTGGGGACGGTAGCCCGCCTCGGCCAGCAGTTCCCGGGTGCGCTCCAGCAGCTTCAGCGAGGAGATGCCGGCGTAGGCCGGATCGCTGTCGGGGAACTGGCGGCCGATGTCGGGCAGGGCGCAGGCGCCGAGGAGGGCGTCGATTACGGCGTGGGTCAGCACGTCGGCGTCGGAGTGGCCCTCGAGGCCCAGCACGGCGGGGATATCCACGCCGCCCAGGATCAGCGGCCGACCGGCGCAGAGCCGGTGGACGTCGTAACCGATGCCGACGCGCATGAAAAAAACCTCCCCGTCGAATCACGCTGAGCGATTACCCTAAGTTTGTGAGTGAAGCTGGATTGTACGGCGGGTGGCGCCGCTGTGTCAACCGGGGCGGCCTGAGAAATCCCGGGCGATGTGGTATACTTTTTGCGTCCCAATCGACTGTCTCCGAACCTCGGGTCGGCGGCAATCCGCCCACAATCTCTGCAATCACGGCCCTGGCCGTAGCCGGAGGCGATTATGGTCGGCTGGCGAGTCAGTCAGTTGCAAAGCAAGAGGGAAGCCGGTATTTGATAGTGAAGGTGTAGTCTTCGGGCGCTCGACTCCGCCCGCCCGGGGCTCCGAAAGCATTCAGCCTCCCATTGAACCCCTAAGCGACCAACGAGCGGCGCCGCTGCGTCGACGCCGGGCTTTGCCGATGAATCCCCCAACCGAACCGCTTCCTAAGAAGGAAGATATCCGATGAACCGTGTCGCCCTCACCGCACATCTCGCCGTCCTCCTGCTCATTCTGGCCGCCGGCGGCGCGCCGGGTCGGGACGAGGCCGTCATGGAGTTCATCGAGGCCGACGCCGAGCTCGCCCGCGCCGACGGCGAACTGCGCTTCGACCTCTCCAGCCTTCTCGATTACCGCGTTCCCGGGCGCTACACCATCGACGAGAGCCTGCGCAACGACGTGTCGACGGCGGCCTCGGTGCGCCAGTGGGAGGAGCTGCGGCGCAGCGTCGCCGCCGGGCGCGATCCGCTGAAATGGGAGTCGCCGGGACTGGAGACCGTCGCCGACTACCACCCCTACGCGATGATGGGCGTGCCGCGCCTGCTCTACGGCGTGGCCCACCCCGACGAGTGGATCGATCCGGCCCTGGTCGACGGTCCCCGGCCCCGGGTCTCGATCCTGATGTACCATGACATCCGGCCGACCAGCAGCTACTCGACGGTGATCACCCCGGGCCAGTTCGAGCGCCAGGTGCGCTATCTCAGCGAGCACGGCTACACCTTCATCACCATCAGCGAGCTCCTCGACGCCATCTACTCCGGCGGGCGCGGACTGCCGGAGCGCTGCGTGGCGCTGACCTTCGACGATGGCTGGTCCGGGGTCTATCGCTACGCCTACCCGATCCTGCGGCGTTACGGCGGAACGGCGACGATCTACGTCTACACCAATTATGTGGACGCGGGCGGACGCTCGATAAGCTGGGCCCAGTACAAGGAGATGCTGGCGGCGGGTTTCGAGATCGGCAGCCACACGGTCTCGCACTGCGATTTGACCGAGCGCGAGTCCTGGGACGGCTCAGGACCCAAACCGCCCTCGGGCCGCGGCGGCTACACCGACCGGTTGATGCACGAGCTGGTCGACTCCAAGCTGATCCTGGAGGAAAAGCTCAACATCGAGGTGCGCAGCCTGGCCCTGCCCTACGGCGCCTATGACTCCTACGTGCTCAAGAGCGCCCTGCTGGCCGGCTACGAGGGCGTGCTGACGATCATCCCGGCCAACACCTACGTCGACGCCGACACCAACGAGCTCGAGCTGCGACGCTGGAACGTGACCCCCTCGACCTCGCTGGGCACCTTCGCCGCCCGGCTGGAGCGCTGATGACCGACGCCCGCAGCCTGGCCTGGGAGGTCCTGCTCGAGGTCGCCGACGGAGAGCGGGCCGAGGAAGCCCTGCGACGCCGGCTTTCCGATAGCGGACTGGCCGCCGTCGATCGGCACCTGGCCTACGAACTCGTCCTGGGCTCCATCCGCTGGCGCGGCTTGCTCGACTACTCCCTGGACGCCTTGACCGCGAGCCCCCTGCACGCCATGCAGCCCGCCCTGCGCGAGCTGCTGCGGCTGGGGGCCTATCAGTTGGTCAAGCTGGACCGCGTGCCCGCCTACGCCGCCGTCAACTCCGCCGTTGAAGCCGCGCGGAGCAAGCGAAGCACCCGCCGGGCCGCCGGTCTGGTCAACGCCGTGCTGCGCCGCCTGGACCGCGAGCGACCGCTGCCGCCGTCGTACGACAACGACCCGGCTCGCCACCTGAGCGTCGTCCACAGCCACCCGCGCTGGCTGGTCGAACGCTGGCTGGAGCGCTACGGCCCAGAGCGGACCCGGGCTCTGCTTGAGAACGACAACGCCCCTCGGCCGACCTGGGTCTTCGGCAACCCCCCGGCCGGCGCCGTCGACGCCGGCGACTTCGAACCGCTGGAAGGCTTCCCCGACGCCTGGCGCTACCGGGGTGAGGCGGACCTGACGACCCGGCCGGAGTACACCGCGGGTCTGATCTTCGCCGCCGATCCGGCGACGACGGCGGCGCCGGTCCTGTTGAATCCCCGGTCCGGCGAAAAGGTCCTCGACGCCGCCGCGGCCCCCGGCGGCAAGACAGCCCACCTGCGCCGTCTGGGCAGCGACGACCTCCGGCTGGTCGCCCTGGAGCTTTCCCGGCCGCGCCGCGCCGCCCTGGCCGCCGCCGTGAAGCGCCTGGGCCTGCGCGCCGCCGTCGTCGGCGGCGACCTGACCGCCCCGCCCTTCGTCCCGAGGAGCTTCGACGCCCTGCTCCTCGACGCCCCCTGCTCCAACACCGGGGTGCTGGCCCGGCGCGTCGAGGTTCGCTGGCGACTCAAACCTACAGACCTCGAACGCCTGGCCAACCTGCAGGTTAGTCTGCTGCGCTCCGCCGCCGGCCTGGTGCGCCGGGGCGGACGCCTGGTCTACTCGACCTGCTCCCTGGAGCCCGAGGAGAACCTCGGCGTGGTGCGCCGCTTCCTCAAGAAGCGCAAGGATTACCATCTGGACGGGCTGACCGCCGCTGATCCGGGCAGGGCCGGATTGCCCCCCGAGCACTTCACCCTCAAGGACGGCTGCCTGTCGAGCCTGCCCGGTGAAAGCGGCCTGGACGGCGCCTTCGTCGCCGTCCTCGCCGCCGACTGACCAGCTCCGCGACAGCGGCGGTGCTTGACACCGGCGGTCCCATCGGTCAAAATCGTCGCCTGTGTCTTAGGCAGACTCAACCCGCAACGTTCAGGATGCTCCATGGCGAACGATAAACCGACGGCGCAGGACAGGCCGACCAAGCTGGCCCGTCTCAAGGCCGTTCTGCTCTACATCGTGCTGGCCGGCGCGGCCCTCGGACTGGGCCTGCTGGTGGCCAACTATATCGTCATGCCGCTGATGGTCGGCGGCGGCGGTGATGTCGAGGTCCCTGACATGGCCAACATGAGCTTCGAGGCCGCCACCGCGCTGCTCGAGGAGCTCGGCCTGGGCTACAAGAAGGAAGCCGAGGAGTACTCGGCCGACGTTCCCGACGGCTACGTCGTCGCCCAACGCCCCGAGGCCGGGATGATGGTTCAGGAAGGCCGCGTGATCGGCCTGACCGTCTCGGCCGGTTCCGAGGTTGTCCGCGTTCCCAACCTGACCGGAATGGCCCGGGCCCAGGCCGAGGACGCCCTGACCCGCCTGGGGCTCGAGCTGGGCAAGGTCCGCGAAAACTACAACCCCGAGATTCCGGAGAGCTCGGTCATCGGTCAGAACCCGGAACCGGGCACCGAGGTGCCCCGGGGCACCAAGATCAACCTGCTGGTCTCCCTGGGCTCCGAAGAGGCCCAGGTCTCGGTGCCCAACCTGGTCAACACCGACTACCAGACCGCCTACAACCGCCTGACAACCTGGGGCCTCGAAGTGGGCAACGTCAACTCCGGCTACTCGACCACCGTGCGGCCCGGCTACATCTACAAGCAGGTTCCCGAGGTCGGCACCATGGTCCAGAAGGGCGAGAAGATCGACCTCTACGTCAGCCTGGGTCCCCCGGCCGGAGGCTCGATCGCCCCGGAGGGCGACACGCCCCCCGACGACGGCGAAACCCCGCCTCCCGACCAGTTCTAGCCATGCCTCTGACCATCGCCCCCAGCATCCTTTCCGCTAACCCGGGCCGCCTGAGCCAGACGGCGGCCCGGTTGGCTGAACTCGGCCTCGACCACCTGCACCTCGATGTGATGGACGGCTGCTTCGTCCCCGAGATAACCTTCGGCGCCTCCCTGGTGAGGGCCTTGCGCGACGAGAGCGACGCCGTCTTCGACGCCCACCTGATGGTCGCCGATCCGGCCCGCCACCTCGAGACCTTCGCCGAGTCCGGCGCCGACTGGATCACTCTCCACTATGAGGCCACTCCCCACATCCACCGTCTGCTGACCCGTATCCGCCAACTGGGCAAGAAGGCCGGCGTCTCCATCAACCCGGGTACCCCCGTCGAGATGCTCTCCCCCCTGCTGGACACCGCCGAGCTCTTTCTGGTGATGAGCGTCAACCCGGGCTGGGGCGGGCAGGCGATGATCCCCGCCTGTCTGGACAAGGTTCGCTGGCTAAAGGAGCGCACCGACGAGCCGGTGATGATCGACGGCGGTGTCAACGCCCGGACCATCGCCGATGTGGCCGCAGCCGGAGCCGACCTGGCCGTGGTCGGCAGCGCCCTGTTCCGGGGCGATCCCGCCGCCAATCTCGCGGAGTTGCGCGCCGCCCTGGCCTGAGCCCCGGCCTTCCCTCCCCTCCCAGCGGAACCAGACTGCTCGACCACGGCAAGCACCGTCCCGCTGGCGCCGGCTTTGGCACGTTTCTTGCAAAACCACTCATCGCGTTCCGGCCCGCGAACGCAACAAGCTGTCGCCCGAGCGACACCGCCGAGCGACGGGATAGCAAGAAACGTGCCAAAGCCTCGTTCAAGGCGAACCCTGCGCCCTCGCCGGGAGCGACCTTCGATTCCATCCGGTGATTTGCTATGCGACCCGGCGCCGGCGGGGGCGACCGGGAACGCCTGCATTCCGCCGCCTTTTCGGCAAACCCGATTCCCTCAAATATGTTTGAACGACTGACCGAACGCCTCGGCGTACTCTTCAAGCGCCTGACCGGCCGCGGCAAGCTCAGCGAGGACAACGTCAAGGAGGCCCTGCGCGAGGTGCGGGTGGCCCTGTTGGAGGCCGACGTCAACCTGCGCGTGGTCAAGGACTTCCTGAAATCGGTCAAGGAGAAGGCCCTTGGGGCCGAGGTGCTGAACTCGCTGACGCCGGGGCAGCACTTTATCGGGGTGGTCAAGGAAGAGCTGACGGCGCTGCTCGAGGGCGCCGGCGACAAGCTCAACCTGCCCAAGCCGGCCACGGTGCTGCTGGTGGGCTTGCAGGGCTCGGGCAAGACGACCACGGCGGCCAAACTGGCCCGGCACTATCAGAAGAGCCAGGGGCGCGAGAGCCTGCTGGTGGCCTGCGACACCCGTCGCCCGGCGGCCCGGGAGCAGTTGGTCAGGCTGGCGGACCTGATCAAAGCCGATGTCCACCCACGGAAGCCCTTCACCAAGGACGCCCCGGGGACGGCCCGCGAGGGTGTCAAGCTGGCCGCCGCCGCCGGTCGCGAGTTGACGATCATCGACACTGCGGGACGGCTGCAGATCGATGAAGAGCTGATGGTCGAACTGGAGGAGCTCGAGGCCGGCCTCAAACCCCAGGCGGTCTGGCTGGTCGTCGACGCGATGACGGGGCAGGCGGCCCTCGAGGTGGCCGCCGAGTTCCACCGCCGCCTGGAGCTCGACGGCGTGATCGTCAGCAAGCTCGACGGCGACGCCCGGGGCGGCTGCATCCTCTCGATAGCCGGTGGCCTGGGGGTGCCGGTGCGTTTCGTCGGCACCGGCGAGCGTCCCGAGGACCTGGAGCCCTTCCGCGCCGAGGGCCTGGCTGGGCGCATCCTGGGGATGGGCGATGTCGTCGGCCTGGTCGAGCGCGCCCGAGAGGTCTACGACGAGAAGCAGGCCGCCCGGCTGGGTGAGAAGATGCTCAAGGGCGGCTTCGATCTCGAGGACTTCCGCGAGCAGCTGGTCGCTATCCGCAAGATGGGCGACGTCAACGAGATCATGGCGATGGTCCCCGGGATGCGCAACCTGGCCGCCGGCACCAGTGCCAGCGCCGACGGCGAGCAGACCGAGGTAGAGCTGCGCCGTTCCCTGGCTGTCATCGACTCGATGACCCCGCGGGAACGGCGGCATCCCAACATAATCAAGGGATCGCGGCGGCGGCGCATCGCCGCAGGCGCCGGTGTCAGTGTGGCCCGGGTCAACCGCCTGCTGGGTCAGTACCGGCAGATGGCCAAGGCGCTGGGCGGCATGAGCGGCAAGAGGGGCCGCCGACGCCTCAAGCAATTGGGCATCGATCCGCGCAGCTTCGATCCGGCGGACCTCGCCGGACTGTAGTCTGGGAGCGTGGAAGGGAAGCGTTGAAGAACGGCCGGGGCCACGGACCCGGCCGTTACTGGGTGGAGGTCGACTAATCTAGCTGGATTTGGTCATGCTAGTGCCGCGCAGTAGGTGTAGGCGTCGAGTCGGATTTGTGCGGCGAGGGGGGTATTCACCAAACTGCGGCAACGAGTGAGCGAAGCAGGTTGTTGGTTTTTACCCCATCCGCCTAGCCGCGCTCCACTGCTATTCAAGGGTTGCTGGCAAGAAGATGCAGCAGAGTGAACCGATGAATCGTCCTGTGAGCGATCAAAGCAGGAAGCGAGCACGATGTAGCTGCTCTCGATCAGCCGTCTTGGTCGGTATGCTTTCCATGAGGTTGGAGATGGCTGTCAGGCGAGCGGTGTGATAACAGGTCCCCATCAGCGGCCGCTCAGGCGTCTTCGGCCTCCCGGACCAGGGTCAGCACGCTCGGCGTCGGGCGGAAGCCCAGGCGCTCGTTGATGCGCAGGATGCCCGCGTTGCCGACGGCGTTGCCGGTGACCAGCGAGGTTACGCCTTCGGCGGCGGCATCCTCGACGTCGCGGTACTTCAGCGCCGTGGCCAGCCCGCGTCGGCGGTGGTCG
>WJMB01000106.1 GCA_014728185.1 Candidatus Coatesiibacteriota bacterium | reverse complement strand
GGCCTGGACCAAATCCAAGCTCGATTCCGCAAGAAACGTGCCAACGCCTCCACGCACGATCAACGAGCGCTTTCCCGGGCGGCGGGCTGGTTCGGCGAAGGTCGGCGGCGCGACGATTGTAATCCCGCCAAACTGTATAGTGTGAAAACAAGGAGAACGAGATGCTAAAACGTAACCTAATCCTAATCCCACTTATGTTGGCCCTGCCGGCCCTGCTCGCGGTGACGACCTGCGACACGGGCACCGACGGCGCTGACGACGGCGGGGGAACGCCCGGCGAGGGCATCGTCTACGTCGTGGACAAGATGAACGATCGGCTGATCGGCTTCGATTACGCCGGCGAGCAGCGGGTGCTGGACCTCTTCGTCACCCGACCCACTGACATGGACATCCATCCCGGCGCCGACAAGCTCTGGGTGGCCGATTACGCCAACGACCGCGTCACGCTCTACGATCTCGAGCTGGACTTCGAGAGCACCACCGCCGACGGCTTGGTCAACGATCCCTATACGGTGGCCATGTTGCCCGACGGCGGCTGCTGGGTCGCCGACCGGGTCAACGGCGACTTCGTCCGTCTCGATGATTCTGCGCTGCCCGTCTGCCGCCTCGACGCCGGCGCACCGACCCGTCACGTCGCCTACGATTCGGCCGGTGGGCGGGTCTGGCTGGGCGATGAGAACGGCACCCTCTACGTTGTCGACGCGGATTGGAGCACCGACGGCGCGGCGGCGGCGGTTGCCGACTTCACTCTCGAAGACCTCGGCGTGATCCGCGGTCTGGTGGTCGACGGTGACAACGGTCTCGTCTGGGTCTCCGACTTCGACGGCGACCGCCTGATCTGCCTGGACTCCGAGGACGGCGCACTGCTCGGCAACGTCTTGAACCTCGATGGTCCGATGGGCCTGGCCGTGCATCCCGACGGCGACTGCTGGGTCGCTGTGCGCGAGGATGGCCGGGTGTTGCGCATCGACGGTACGAGCTTCGACGTCGTGACCGAGTACGACGAACTCTCCGGACCCGAGGACGTCGCCGTCGGTGAAGGTGACGACTGCTGGGTAGTCGAGGCAACCGGCAACACACTCAAGCTGCTCTCCGACGGCGAGACGGCCCTCACCGTGGAGGGGCTCAGCAGCCCCTGCGGTGTGGAGTACTATGACGCCTCCGGCCGCTGATTGAGAATGACTCGATCAACCGGACGAAAGCCGCATCAACCCGGCAAGTCGCTGAAAGCCGAGAGGACGGATGGCTGCCGACGAGTCGCTCGACAACCGAGAAGGGAGAATCCGGCGCGGAGGCCGGATTCTTCTCATCCTGCTGCCCGGGCTGCTGGTGCCGAGCTGCTGGGCGGTCTTCCACTTCGGGGCGCGTTTCCTGGGTCCGGCGGCGGGCTATCTGGCGGGATTCGCGTTCTACTGGCTCATTTGGTGCCTGGGTGTGCCGCTGGCGCTGTTGGGTCGTCGGGGTCTGATCGGCTTGTTCGCTGAGGAGCGCCCCCTGTTCAGCCGGGCTAATGCCCTGCCGGCGGCGCTGCTGGTTTCGACCTCGCTGGTGACCCTGGTTCTCTACACCCTGCCCGCTCTGGGAACGGCGGACTGGGGGCTGTTCCTGGTCCACGTGCCTCTGACCGTGTTCAACGGCGTGCTGGAGGAGGTCCTCTGGCGCGGGCTCTACCTGCGGGCTTTTCCGGATAACTGCTGGTTTGGCGTTCTTTATCCAGCTCTTGGCTTCGCCGCCTGGCACCTGGCCCCCCAGGCCGTTCACCCCTCGCCGTTGGGCGTCCTGGTCTTCGCCGCGCTGACCCTGCCCCTGGGCCTGGTCTACGGTTGGGCGGCCAAGCGCAGCGGTTCGATCCGCTGGCCGGCGGCCAGTCACGCCCTCAACGGTGTCCTCGTTCTCGGTGATCCCCTGGCCCGTGGACTGCTGAATCTGTTGAAAGGCTGGTCATGACTGTTATCGACATCACCCGACCCCTGGACGCCGTGGCTCCCTGGCCGGGTGAGCAGGGCTTCCATCGCGAGCTGACCCGGACCCATGCCGTCGACGGCTGGGAGGTCGCCCGGCTGACCCTGGGCAGCCACCTGGGGACCCACTTGGACGCCCCGGCCCACCTGCTGCCAGCGGGCGCCCGGCTGGGAGAGTTCGGCCTCGATCCCTTCGTCGGCCCCGCCGTGGTCGTCGACTGCGCAGAAGCCCGGGCCGTCGGACCCCGGGTCCTCGACGGCGTCGAGCTGCTCCCCGGCGACCGGGTGCTGCTCAAGACCCGGAACTCGTTCCGGGACGCGGTTACATTCAACGAGGATTTTTGCCATCCAACACCGGCGCTCGCTGAGCGGCTGCTGTCGCTGCCGCTGTCCCTGCTGGGGGTTGACGGTCCCAGCGTGGACTCCTTCAGCGGCGAGCCCGCGGTCCACCGGCTGCTGTTCACCGCCGGCCTGCCGGCCCTGGAGAACGTCGACCTTTCGCGGGTTACTCCGGGGCGCTATCGCCTGATTTGCCTGCCCTTGTCGATTCCCGCCGCCGAGGGTTCCCCCTGTCGGGCTGTGCTGCTGCGGAAGTGAGTCGATTTGCCGCTTTAAGGATTGAAATGCCTATTACCGCCCCTTGGGGGTGGTTTTTTGTATGATTGCCGTTTGACTTTTTCATAACTGGTTAGTAAATTATAAATAGGGGCTAGTTGCCCTGAAGTGATGCTACTAATCGATTCAAAAACGATACGGAGGTTACCCATGCGTGCTCTCACCGCTTTGGTCCTTACTCTAATCCTTATTGTTCCCGCCTTCGCCTTAGAGCCCGGCGAGGTCGTCTTTCAAACCACCTACCCCGAAAAGGGCAAGGAGGACACCTACGATCTGAGAAACACATTCACTTACGGCGAGGATGAAGGTATTTATGCTCGGTGCTACTTTGGCGGCCACACAATGGCGGAATGGATCGAGTATGCGGAAAGTCTGCGCGATGGCGCCAGGTTTTTATCATTGCACCACTGGCTGAAGCTCAATCCCGATCCGGCGGCCACCAGTGATTGGGCCACGGAGCACAACTGGCAGAAGGATGTCACCGGAGTCAAGAACGATTGGGACCAATGCGGCGGATACAACATCATGCCCAGTGAATGGGGAGCTTGTCTCTACGGCTATCCCTTCGAGGTCAAGTCTTTCGGCGACAAGGGAATCTCGGGCGAGCACACGGTCACCTACATCGTTTACATCACCGTCGGCGCGGATTACGACGAGCTGCGCGGCCAGTATATGTGGCAGGAGGATGTAATTCTCTCCGAGGGCACCTTCACCTGGGTGGTTCCCTAGGCGCGGTTTCCTGTGTTGCGCGGCCGGCACGGTTCTTGCGTTCCGCAGACCTCCCTCGAGGGAGGTCTGCGGGCAACAACCGCGCCGGCCTGAGCTATCATCGCCTTCGAGAGCCGACGGACGGGCTGGACGAAGGGGGCCGACCTTGCGGTCGACCCCCTTCGTTTGCCCTGTTGGCTGGTTGGTGCGTCAGCGCTCGTTGTAGGCCCGGATGCCCTCGATCAGGCAGTCCATCGCCGCCTCGAGCTCGTCGCAGTTGAGCACGTAGGCGATGCGCACCTCCTGGGCGCCCCGGCCCGGAGTGGCGTAGAAGCCCGGTCCGGGGGCTGTCATCACGGTGTGGCCGTCGCGCTCGAAGTCGGTCAGCATCCACTTGCAGAAGGACTCGGCGTCATCGATGGGCAGCTTGGCCAGGCAGTAGAAGGCCCCCTCGGGTTTTTCGCAGACGACGCCCTCGATATCCATCAGGCGGTTGTAGACCATGTCGCGGCGGCGCTGGTACTCGCGGCGGCTCTCTTCGATGTAGTCGCTCTCGTCGTTGTAGGCCGCCGCGGCGACGACCTGGCCCAGGGCCGGCGGACAGAGGCGGGCCTGGGCGTAGCGCAGCACGGCCTCCATCAGGTGGTTGTTGCGGCTCATCACACAGCCCACCCGCGCCCCGCAGGCGGAAAAACGCTTCGAGATGCTGTCGATGACGATCGCCCGCTCCTCGAGGTCGTCGATGTCCAGGATGCTGACGGCCTTGACGTCGTCAAAGGTGAACTCGCGGTAGACCTCGTCGGAGATGACGTAGAGGTTGTGCTCGCGGGCCAGGGCGGCGACGCGCTCCATCTCCTCGCGGGTGTAGACGGCGCCGGTGGGGTTGCCCGGCGAGTTGACGATGATCCCCCGGGTGCGTGGGGTGATCTTTTCGGCGAACTGCTCGGCCGATGGGCAGCGGTAGCCGCTCTCCGGGGAGGTTGTGATCGGCACCAGCCGGACGCCCGAGGTGATCGCGAAGCCGTTGTAGTTGGTGTAGAAGGGCTCGGGAATGATGAACTCGTCGTCCTCGTCGCCGATGGCCATCATGGCGAAGCTGATGGCCTCGCTGCCCCCGGTGGTGACCACGATGTGGTGGGGTTCGAAGCTGTAGCCCAGGCGGCCGTAGTACTTGATCAGCGCGGCGGTGAGGGCCTGGTCGCCCTGGGAGAGGCCGTAGCGGATGACTTCGGTCTTGAACTCGCGCAGCGCTTTGAGTCCGGCCGGGATGGTGGCCAGATCGGGCTGGCCGATGTTCAAGTGGTAGACGTGGATGCCGCGCTGCTTGGCGGCCAGGGCGAAGGGCACCAGCTTGCGGATGGGGCTGGCCGGAATCGACTTGGCGCGCTCCGAGAGGCGGGGACGGCTGTCCATCGGTGTGCTCCTGGAATGGGGGCGGGACGGAGGGTAGGATTGGTTGCTTGCCGCGGCGATGGTACGAACCGATTTCGGGGCTGTCAAGCCTATCGCCGGGCGCTGATGAAGGAGGCGGTGTTGGAGTTGTGTGCAGCCGAAAAACAATACCTATACATACTACAGTATATTTGTATTGTTGTTGACAGTATACAAGTGCTCTGCTATCTTTTGATTGCGGCGTGAGGCTGCTCATGCCGTTTCAACCCATTTAACTTGAAATGCGAAAGAAGCACGATGAAGAAGCTGCTGGTTCCCGTGCTGATAGTCCTGCTGGCCGTCGGCGCTATTGTCTTCACCGCCTGCGAGGGTGTCTCTGGGACCGATGAAGATGATTTGCTGGCTGATACGTTAACGGGCTACGTATATTGTGATGAAGGCTATCTTGTAAACGAGGCAACTGTAACACTGTACTACAGCGATGACGAGGGTAGTACTTGGTATCTCTACGATAGTGATTTGACTGATGTTACTGGGTACTACGTTCTTGACCCCGACTGGCGTGATCATTATGAAGATGATTGTTGGTACAAGATTGTTGCCACCAAGGGAAACTGCAGTGGTATGATCGGGGGCTGCAAAATGGGGAAGTATTATCCTCCCAACACTAACATTATCTTAGACGGCTGCCCGCACCCCTATCCCCATGGTGGTCCCTAGACTTGAAACCCGCCTAAACAACCCAGGCCCCCGCGGGGGCCTGGGCTTTTCGTATCCTGCTTGAGCTCCGGTCCTACTGCTCGTACTTCAGGGAGCCCCAGCTCGTCTCGACGATGTTGATGTTGATCTCGCCGGTGACGGTGGATTCGCTGGAGGAGGGGTTGGCGACGTCGGCCAACTGAACGGTCTCGCCGTCGCAGGTGACGGTGTCGCCCACGGCGATGGACGGAGCGCCGCCGTCGTCGGAGAGGGTCACCTCGAGGGTGGCCGCGTCGGTCCAGACGGCGCCGCCCAGGGAGCCGTTGCCGGACAGCCAGCTGTGCGGAGCGTTGGGGTTGCCGTGGACGCTGACGGCGTAAATCTCGCCCAGGGCGGGATTCCGGCTGCCGTCGTCCAGGGCGAAGACGGTGTCGATGTTGGTCTCGTCGATCGTCGGCTCGTTGGTGTCGCGATCGAAGGTCAGGGTGACCACGTCGCCGTCGCCGACCACGCTGGTCAGCTTGGGCATCTGGGTTTCGATCAGATAGTCCAGGGCGCTGATGATCAACTGGAAGCCGTCACCGGTCCAACCCGAGACGTTCGTATTGGGGAAGAGGTTAATGCCCACGGCGTTTTCGGCGGCGTTGATGGCGGCCAGATGGTAACCGTCGGTCAGCGAGGCCAGGCGGGTTGCTCCGGTGCGGGTGGTGATGTACTCGTGCCAATCGATCCCGGTGATGCTGGTGATGCCGTCCATGATCTCATGGCCGGTGGGGTCGGTCATATTGGTCGAGGGGTTGCTGTATGAGCCCGTCGGGAAGGGACTGTAGCTGGCGTCGGTAATATATCTTCCGCCCAGCCCCCAGCCGCTGGTGTGGGCGAAGGTGGTC
>WJMB01000105.1 GCA_014728185.1 Candidatus Coatesiibacteriota bacterium | reverse complement strand
TCTTGCAGCAGAGCGGGGTGGCCGCCTGATCGTACGGCGCGGCGTTTCCGCAAGAAACGTGCCAAAACCGGCGCCGCGGATGTACTTCGCGGGGCCGGGGCGACGGGCGGCGAAGGTCGCGCTGCGGTCGTCGGGAGATGTCCGGGTTGGTGAAGAAAAAGGCCCCCGCGGGGGCCGGTGGAAAGCTGCTCGGGTGCGGCGGTTACTCCTCGTAAGGCTCGAAGGCGTCCGGTGAGGCTCCGCATTCCGGGCATTCCCAATCCTCGGGCAGTTCGTGGAAGGCTGTGCCCTTCTCGACGCCGAAGTCGGGATCGCCCTGTCGTGGGTTGTAAACGTAACCGCAGATCGTGCATTCGTAGAGTTCCACTCCGTCTCCTCGTTTCGGGGCCGCTGGGGACCCGCTGACGAAGCCCACTCCTCGGCGCGCCCTTGCCGGTTCAATGACCGGGGGCCGCCCAAGGCTAATTATCTACGAAAACGCCCATCGCGCAAGTTCTTTTTATGGGTAATCCGGGATGTGCGAAGGTTTGGCCTAGCCGGGGAGAATGGTTTGATGATATCGGTTGGTTAGGCGATCCAGTGGCGGCGGATGTTGCGCAGGCTGAGCAGGAAGAGCGCCAGGCAGAAGGCGGCCAGGGCGGTGAAGTCCAGCCAGAGCGGCAGGTGAAGCCCGCCGCCCAGGCCGCCGCGCAGGGCGTCGACGCCGTAGGTCAGCGGCAGGGCGTAGGAGAGGGGGCGCAGCCAGCCGGGCAGCTCGGTCAGCGGCAGGAAGAGACCGCAGAGGAAGACCATCGGGAAGCGCAGGAAGTTGGAGAAGGTCTGGGCCTCGAAGACCTCGCTGACGCTGACGGCGACGAAGAGGCCCACCAGGGCGGCGGAGAAGGATGTCAGCAGGATCGCCGGCACGACGACCAGCCACTGGACCGCGGCGAGGTCGGTGAGGATGAAGCCCAGGATCAGGGGCACGGCGGAGTTCAGCACGCCGAAGAGCACGGCGCCGCCCAGCTTGGCCAGCATCAGGGCCTCGAGGGACAGCGGGGCCAGCAGCAGGCGGTCGAAGGCGGCAACCCGGCGCTCGAAGGTTATCGTCACCGCCAGCATCGAGGTGGTGCCGAAGAGGATGCTCATCGCCGTCACACCGGGCAGCAGGCGGGCGATATCCAAACCGCCGCCGGAGCGCAGGAAGAACATCAGCGTCCAGGCCAGGGGGAAGACCAGGCCCCAACTGATATTGGGCGGCTTGAAGTAGTAGGTGCGCAGGTCCTTGCGCACGATCGCCCAGAAGGCGGCGCTCCTAGCCACGTCGACCCCCCTTCTCCGCGCTCAGCCGCTCGGCGGCCAGGCCGGTGACCTCGACGAAGACCTCTTCGAGGCTGGGGCGCAGGCGGCGGGCTTCCAGCACGGCCGCCCCGCGCTCGGCGAGAAAGGCCACCGGCGGGGCCAGCTCGATCTCGGCCGTCGAAATCAACCGCAGGCGTTTACCGGCCCGGGGTTCCCACCTGTTGGTGGGGAAGTGTTCGGAAAGGGCGGACAGCAGGGGTTCGGGGGCGGTGTCGAGTTGCAGCTCGATGATGCGGCGGTCCCGGGCTCCGTCCAGGAGCTTTTCGACGGCGGCCTGGCGGACAATGCGCCCGGCGACGATGAAGGCCACCCGATCGCAGAGCCGTTCGGCCTCCTCGATGTAATGAGTGGTCAAAAAGATGGTGGTTCCGTCGGCGGCCAGACCGGCCAGCATGCGGCGGATCTCCCGGGCGTTGGGCACGTCGATGCCCGTGGTCGGTTCGTCGAGGAACAGCAGGCGCGGGCGGTGGACCAGGGCGGCGGCGATGCATAGCCGACGGCCCATGCCCCGGGAATAGCCGCCGAAGCGGCGCCCGGCGGCGTAGTCCAGGCCGAAGCGCTCGAGGAGTTCCTCAACCCTGTTGCGGGCCTCGGCGCGTCCGATGCCGTAGAGGGCGGCGCAGAACTCCAGGTTCTCCCGGCCGGTCAGCTCGGGGTAGAGGTTGTTGCCATCGGCGACCACCCCGAAGAGGTGTTGGGCGGCCTTGAGCCGTCGGGTGAAGTCCGCGCCGAAGTAGGCGATGCTCCCGGCGTCGGGCCGGGCCAGGCCGGTGAGCAGCTTGATGGTGGTGGTCTTGCCGGCGCCGTTGGGTCCCAGAAAGCCGAAGACCTCGCCGGGCCGCACGATGAAATCGGCACCGTCGACGGCCTGGACGTCGTCGAAGCGCTTGGCCAGGCCGCTGACGGCCAGGGCCGGCGGGGTTTCCCCCGGGCCGGGTTGGCTTTCTTCAATCAAGAGTAGTCCCGAGGTTGATCGAACCGCCCAGGGCGGAGTGCGGGTGCCGCCGCCATCGGCCTTGATCGGCCTAGTACCATCCGCATCACGGGATCAAGGGATGTCGGCGGATGTGGGCGATCCAGTAAGATGTTCTGATAGAGTCAGTTAGAAGGCGATACGCTGATCGTGTCGGTTCAACGTAGCTTGTCACGCAATCAGGATGATGGGTATGGCGCGCCGTTGCTGCTCGAAGAACCGTCCTCTCCTTGTCTGTTTAGCGGGATTGCATTCGGTCCGTGCTTCATTGGTACTCAATCGTGCGCGCCGCCTATTCCAATCAGGCAGAGTGAAGCTGGAGGATACCTCCCGGCTCACTCCAGGTCGCCCGGCAGCCTCGGGCGGCCGGTGTGGGGATCCAGCCCCAGATGCTCCAGCAGCTCCAGGGCCTGGAAGCCCTCCAGCCGGCAGTGGACCGTGGTCACGGCGTGGTAGGTGGTCTGCTCCTCCGGGGTCGGGGTCTGGCTGAGCACCTCGCGCAGCAGGGCGGCCTCCTCCTCGGTCATCGACTCGTCGAGATGCTCGGTGAGCCAGTCGTCGCCCTCCTCCTCTTCCCCGCCGGTTTCCTCCTCGGTGGATTCTTCTGCCTCCTCGGTGGACTCCTCCTCTTCGGACTCGACCTCCTCGACCTCGGTGCCGGCCACCTCGACGCTGATGCGGTCGGTCAGAACCAGGAACTCGGCCAGGCGCGGCTCACTGACGATGGGCCCATCCTCGCCCGGCGGCGGACCCAGGTTTAGCAGGGAGGAGAGCTCGGCGGCGAAGTGCTCCGGCGAGCGTGTCTCGGCCTGGTGCTCGGCGGCGCCGACGTCGCTGCGCGCCGTGCCCGGGTTGAAGTACTCCATCTCGCCCCGGTACTTGTAGTCCCACTCCAGATCGTGGCTCTCGGCCAATCGGTTGTCAATGAGGGTATCGAATTCGGCCAGGACGGCGGAGTCGGCCCGCTCGGTCAGTCCGCGCAGGGCCACGGCCAGGGCGTAGTCGAAGCCGGGATCGTCGGCGTCGATGGCGGCCAGGTGTTCGTAGAGCAACGGTCCCAGTTGGTCTTCGCTGAGCACCGAACAGGCGGGCTGCTCGTCGATCAAACGACCGGCCACCTCCACGGCGTCGGGATAGCGTCCGGTCTCGAGGAGCACCCGGCACCAGTGGAGCATCAGCTCGTCGTTGAGATCGTCGTCATGGCGGGTGAAGGCGTAGGTCACCACGGCCAGGGCGCGTTCGTCGTCGCCGGACTCCAGGGCCGCGCGGCTGATCTCCAGCAGGCGGGCGGCCTCGTCCTCGGAAAGGGAGCCGAAAAAGAGCTTGGCGGTGACGTCCTCGTAGACGACCTCCTCGCTGATGTTGAGCAGCAAAGCCAGGGTCCCCGCCGCCAGGGCGGCGACGATTATCAGGATGATGATCCAGAGTCTGCGGCGCTCCACGTTGCCTCCTTGATTCGCCGGCTCTTCGGCGGCGTCGATGCTCCAATGATAGTCGAAGCCGCCGAGTCAGCGCAAGCTCCGCCGCGACCTTTCCTCCGGCCACCGCCGCCGCCCCGTGCTACAATAGCCGTGATGAACTCCCTTGACGACAGCCCCGCCCCGCGGGCGCGGCCCCGTCCGCTCTACCTCGCGGTGGCGCTGAAGCCGGACCTGGGCGGCCCGTTGACCTACCGTCTGCCCGCCGGGATGAGCGCCGCCGTGGGCTGTCGGGTCCATGTGCCCCTGCGGGGGCGCGGCGAGGTGGGCTTCGTCGTCGAACAAAGCCCCGAGCCACCTACTGGATTCGAGCCCGAGAAGATCAAGTCCATTCGCGGGGTCATCGACCGCGATCCCCTCATCGACACCGAGCGGCTGGGGCTGGGCCGCTGGATCGCCGAGTACTACCAGGCGCCCCTGGGGGCGGTGCTGGCGGCGATGCTACCCGTGGACGCCCGCACCAGGCGGATGTACGCTTGGGGTCCCGCCGGTCGCCCCCTGGAGCTCCTCGGTCCGGCCCTGGAGCTCTGGGAGCGCCTGACCGACGAGCCCCTCAACCGCAAGAATCTCCTCGACGGTCTGCCCAAGTCCGCCGCCGATGAGCTGGACCGACTGGTCGAGCTGGGCCACCTGCGCTGCTGGGACGAGGCCGCTGCCGGACCGCTGCGCGCCAGGGAGAACCTGGCCGTCCGACTGACCTCCGGAGAGATCGATCTAGACGGTCTGGGGCGCACCTCGCCGGCCCAGGCACGCCTGGTCTCCACCCTGCTGACCCGGGGCGCCGCCGATGAGGCCGTCTGGGCCGCTGAGGTCTGCCGTCTGGCCGAGACCAGTCACTCCACCCTGCGCGCCCTGGAGCGCAAGGGCCTGGCCGAGCTGTTCAGCCTGGAGCGCCGCGAAGCCGTGGAGAGCAGCGAGGCCGCGCGCCACGAGCTCAGCGACGAGCAGTCCCTGGCCCTGGAGCATATCCGGCGCTCCATGGGGAGCTGGGACAAGTTCCTGCTCCACGGCGTCACCGGCTCGGGCAAGACCGAGGTTTACCTGCGCGCCGTCGAGGAGGTTCTGGCCCGCGGCGCCGGGGCCGTCGTCCTGGTGCCCGAGATCGCCCTGACCGCCCAACTGGCCCGCCAGTTCTCCGCCCGCTTCGGTGACGAGCTGGCCCTGCTGCATTCCCGCCAGAGCCGCGCCCGCCGCCGGGGCGAGTGGCTTCGTCTCTTCGAGGGCCGGGCCCGGGTGGCCCTGGGACCGCGCTCGGCCGTCTTCGCCCCCCTCGAGCGCCTGGGACTGATCATCATCGACGAGGAGCACGACGACGCCTACAAGCAGGCCGAGACCCCCCGCTATCACGCGCGGGAAGTCGCCGCCCGACGCTGTCGCGAGGCTGGCTGCCCCATGATCCTGGGCTCGGCCACCCCCAGCGTCTGGAGCGCACACCTGGCCGCCGAGGGGCGCCTGACCACCCTGCGGCTGACCGAGCGCGTCGACGCCGCCGCTCCGCCCCGGGTCCAGCTCGTCGATATGCGCGGTCGTCCCGCCGAGGAGCTGGTCCCCGCCGAGCTGACCACAGCCCTCGAGGCCGAGATCGCCGCCGGGCGGCAGGCCATCGTCCTGCTCAACCGCCGGGGCTACGCCAGCTCCCTGCAGTGCGCGGTCTGCGGTTACATCCCCGCCTGCCCGGACTGCGATCTGCCCCTGACCTACCACCGCCCCGCCAACCAACTGCGCTGCCACCACTGCGGCGCCGCCCATCCCCGGCTGGCCGTCTGCCAGAGCTGCGGCAAGACCGGTACCCTGCAATCCGTGGGCGCCGGGACCCAACGGGTCGAGCAGGAGCTCAACCGTCTGCTGCCCCTGGCCCGCACCGTGCGGCTGGACTCCGACGCCGCCCGCTCCAAGGCCGGGCATCAGCGCGCCCTGGCCCGCTTCGCAGCCGGTCAGGCCGACATCCTGCTGGGCACCCAGATGGTGGCCAAGGGTTTTCACTTCCCCCGGGTCACCATCGTCGGCGTACTCGAGGCCGACGCCGGGCTGGCCGTGCCCGACTTCCGCGCCGCAGAGCGGGTCTTCAATCTGCTCACCCAGGTCATCGGCCGGGCCGGACGAGGGCTCTGGGCGGGACGGGCCCTGGTCGCCGCCCGCCGCCCCGGTCACTACGCCGTGGATTGCGCCCTGCGAGGCGACTACGCCGGGTTCCTCGAGGCCGAGCTGGAGCACCGCCGGCGGACCCTGCTGCCCCCCTTCGTCCGCCTGGCCTCCCTGGTGCTCTCCGGCGAGAACCCGCAGCGCGTCAACAAACGGGCCGCCGAGCTACAGGCTCTCCTCGCCGAGTGCCTGGGCGGCGAATCCTCGCGTCGTCACCGCTTACTCGGACCCGCCCCGGCGCCCCTCCAGCGCCTCCAGGGGCGCTGGCGCCGGCAGTTGCTACTCAAGGCCAGTCGCGGCGGGCTGCTCACCACGGCCCTCGGCGCCGCCCGGGAGTTCGGCCGCGGCTTGAGCTCCACCCACCTGACCCTGGACGTCGATCCCGTCAGCCTGATCTGATAACCGAGCGCCTTGTCAGTGAGACTCAGCTTCAGTTAACATCGGTTACTTGGCAGTTTTGGCGGTTTTTTCGAGTTAGTACCTTTAGATATTCCACTCGCCTTCCAGGTGCCAGGTGAAAGGGCGCACTTGGACTGCGGAGTTCGATCTTCCCGGGGCAACTCAAAAAAAACCGCCCCCAGGGACGGTTGTGATCTTGGGTGCGGGCGCACCGCCGGGTCGTGGGGTTTGCCAAATAAACAGAACCCAGGCTCCAGGTGGGTGCCGTCGGCAACGCTTATGCTCGTGGCCGCCGGGGGCCGGAACGCCACGTCGCCATCTCGGGTCCCTTTAAAAGAAGTGTTGGTTCTTTATTTAGGCCTGACCCACGGGCCTAGCAGACATCGCCCGCAACGTAAGGTTAGCTGATAACGCCCTCTCTGGCAAGTCTTTTCCGGCCTCAAAACTCCACCGATGCCGCTAAGCCGTGCCTTTACAGGGAGCTGCGCCTGCGCCGAAACCCCGGCAAAACCTATCCTCGACCCCCCGAAACCGACGGTTCAATCGACGATGAGGCGTTGGCACGTTTCTTGCGGAATCCGCCACCCATACAGCCGGAGGCGGTGTCGCCCTGCTGCAAGAAACGTGCCAACGCCGGCGCTTCCGCGGCGCCCGTGCGGCACGGCGGTTTTGACGGGGTTTCTTCCGACGATGTACGCTTGTCGTCATTATGCGGATCCCGTACTATTCCGCCATGAGTCACCATCGTTATTGCTGGCCGTCAGGTAGGCTGTTTGAAGGACTAATCGAGCGTGGAAACGTGCCGCCCTTCCTAGCTTGCGAATGCTAGATCTATATGAGAGTCATATGCTTAATTGCCTGGTGACGGTGTAAACGGCGTCGGGCAGTGGCAAATCAGCCTCGGATTGCCGGAATGAGAAACGTGTCGGTGGAGACCTTTCACGTTCCGCTATAATAACACTAACCAATGTGCTCGCTTCAATTGCTTCAAGCCGCTTTTATACAAGTGAATTCTGCAATGTGCCGGTCCGCTATCAAAAAGTAAGCCAATTGCGGTCAAAAAGTATTCAGCCGACGTCCTTGGCCGGTCCAGGTGCTGCTGGTATTGCCTAACACTCCCTGGCCCAGATAAAGGAAAAACCGTTGCGGAAAGCCCACCGAAAAATGCTCCGCCTGACGGCCTGGCTCCTCGTCGGCGCCGCCGGCGGCGCTCTGGGCGTCGGCGCTCGCGAGCTGATCGTCTGGCTGGGGCGGCTTCTCCATGGCGGCGCGGCGGCGGCGGAGTGGGGCGCCCTGGACTGGTGGTGGATCCTGGGTCCGTTGGCGGCCGGCGGGCTGCTGGTGGGGCTGATCTCCCGCTACGACTGGGAGTTGATTTCCGGCGCCGGACTCGACGACACGCTGGAGTGTTATCATCGCGACGGCGCCCGGCAGCGGCCCTGGGACGCGCCGTTGAAGCTGACGGCCAGCCTGGGCGGCCTGGCCTCGGGAATCTCCGGTGGGTTGATGGGTCCGGCGACCTACGCCGGTCTGGGGTTGGGCTCCTGGGTGGCGCGCTGGTGGGGTTTCGGCGAGGACCGAGTCAAGACCCTGGGGCTCTGCGGGATAGCGGCGGCGCTCTCGGCGATCAGCGGGGCTCCGCTGGGCTCGGCGCTCTTCACTACCGAGGTGCTCTTCCTGCGTCACCTCGAGTACCGGCGCTTCTTCCCGGTGCTGCTCTCGGCGCTGACCGCCCACCTGCTGACCCGGGCCACCGGCTTTTACAGGCCCCTGTTCGAGTTCAGCCTGGTCGATGACCTCTACCCCCGCTGGGATCTGATCGGCGGCCTTTGGGTGACCCTGGCCGTCGGGCTGCTCACCGCCGCCCTGCTGACCCTGGCTGTGCGGGCCGTCGAGAGGTTCCACGAGCGGCTGAGCGTGCCGCGCTGGCTGCGACCCGCCCTGGGCGCGCTGGCCGGGGGCCTGTTGGTCGTTCTCTTCGTCCCCGAACTGGCCGGTCAGGTACTCTCCCTGGGCGCCGCCGAGATTCAGACGATGAACGCGGCGGTACCGATGCCGCTGCGCCTGGCCTTGCTGCTGCTGCTCTTCAAGACGCTCTGCGTGGTGCTCTCGGTGGGCAGCGGGGCCAGTGTGGGCCTGCTGGCGCCGAGCATCTATCTGGGGAGCCTGGCCGGGGTGCTGGCCGCCAACCTCTTCAACATCGCCGACCAGCCCCTCTTCGTCGCCGCCGGGGTCACCGTGGTGCTGGTGACGATCACCAACGCCCCCCTGGCCGCGGCGGTGATGATGGTCGAGGTTTTCGGCCCTTCGGTGCTGATCCCGGTGACCATCGCCGGGCTGGTGGGCAACCTGGCCAGCCGCCGCTTGGTGGTCTACCACTCGATCCTGACCTGGCGCGGTGAGGTGGAGTTGGTCGCCAAGCCGCCCGGGGAGGATGACGAAGACTGACCGGAACGCCTTGACCCCGGTGCTCCATGGCGGCTATCATCGCCGGGATGCACAACCGCCCCCTCTACTCCAGCCTGCTGTTTCTGGCCAAGGTCGCCTCGGCCTTATTGTTGCGCCTGCGCGTCCATGGGCGCGTCTTCGTGCCGCGGCGTGGTCCGCTGATTGTCGCACCGACGCACAGCTCCTTCCTCGATCCCATTGTGGCCGGGGTGCTGGTGCGGCGGCGGCTGACCTTCATGGCCAAGGCCTTCCTCTTCGAGCCCCTCTTCTTCGGCCGGCTGATCCGCCGCCTGGGAGCCTTCCCCCTGCGCGATGACGGCCGTGACGTCAGCTCGGTCCGCCTGGCGCTGAAGCTGCTCAAAGAAAACCGGGCCGTGCTGATATTCCCCGAGGGCACCCGCATCCGCCGCGACGGCCTGGGCCGGCCCCATCCCGGAGTGGCGATGATCGCCGCGCGCAGCGGCGCGCCGGTGCTGCCCATCTACATTCATGACAGCCACGACGCCCTGACCGAGCTCAAGTACGGCCGACTGCCCCGGGTCTACGCCTACGCCGCGCCGCCCCTACACGTAGACAAACCAGGTCCCGGCGTCGATCGGGCCGAGTATTACGCGCGACAGAGCCGCCGGGTGATGGACGAGATCGCCCGGATGCGCAACTGGCATTTGACGACCCACGGCCTGCCCCCGGAACCTCCGGGCGTCTACGTCAGCGACCCCAAACCGCTCCGACCCGCTCCCGGCGGGCGTTGGAGCATCAACTGAGTGGAGCCGCCGTGCCCCTGTGGTTGAAGACCTTCGTCTGGTCCATGCTACCCGTCGTCGAGCTGCGCGGCGGGCTGCCCATCGGGCTCAGCCAGGGCCTGCCCTGGCCCGAGGCCTACCTCTTCGCCGTGCTGGGCAACCTGCTGCCGGTAATCCCGATCCTCCTGCTGCTCGAGCCGATCAGCAACTGGATGCGCAAGCGCTGGAACTGGGCCGAACGGCTGTTCAGCTGGCTCTTCGAGCGCACCCGTCGGCGCACCACCAAGTACGTCGAAAAATACGGCACCCTGGGATTGACCCTCTTCGTGATGATCCCTCTGCCGGTGACCGGAGCCTGGACCGGCGCCCTGGCGGCCTTCCTCTTCGGCATCCCCCTGCGACGCGCCGTGCCGGCCATCATCGCCGGGGTGCTGATTGCTGGCGGGATCGTCAGCGCCGTCTACTACGGCGGCGAGGGCTTGATCCGGGCGCTCTTCCTGGGCGGTTAGACCCACCTGGATCATTATTCACAAACCTGTCCAGAGAGACGCATCGGATCAATCTTGGATCGTCAGCCGATCACCGGCGGGATTGCTCCGATTCGTCATTTTATCCGGAGTAGCAGCGCGGTTGTCGCAGGCTGCTCGACTCGGCTCGCAAACAAGGTTTCACCATAAGTGATGAATCTTGAAGCTGTTTTCGTCATCAGTTCTGGGCGCCGAGGCCAAGGTGCCCTACGAGCTGTTACGTCATGTTGCTTTCACCGATAACAGCGGAGTCACCACCGCCGCCCTTGAGGCAATCAGGCAGTGTTACAGTCCGATCTCAGCAGCCATCCATTGCCGATACCGTACTCAACACGCCACCTTGACGCCACCTTGGGCTTGCAATTGCCCGGAAAAGCTTGTAAACTATCCGCCGCTTCGGACGCCGCCGGTGTCCGCCAAGCAACGGCTCGACCCCCACGAGCCAAAACACGCGTCGGGGCGTAGCGCAGTCTGGTAGCGCACCTGGTTCGGGACTAGGGGGTCGGAGGTTCAAATCCTCTCGCCCCGACCATCCAAGATAGCTTGAACGCCCCGCGAGGGGCGTTTTTTCTTAACGCTTGTTGCGAAATGCTACCGCCCTTCGGGCGCGAAACCCCGGCGCCACGTCGAGCGGGAAGGCGTTGGCACGTTTCTTGCGGAGTGGCCCGCGGGGCCGGGCGATCGGCCGCCCCGCCCTGCTGCAAGAAACGTGCCAACGCCTTCCCGCGGCCCGTTGGAATTGGGCGGGCTCGGGCTCTTGTCGGCGGCCGGTGCTTTCAGTAGGCTCCGCCGTCTCAGCGCGGGCCGGGGTCGTAGAAGTCCCGCTTAACCCGGAGGCGCTTGCGGTTGATCCAGTGCGAGCCCCGGGGGGTGATGATCATCACCTCGACCTCGCCGCCGACGGTCTGGTTGCGGGGTTGGAAGCGCATCAACTCGATGGTGCTCTCGATGGCGTAGACGGCGAAATCCACGGCCTCGTTCAGGCTCATCGTGGCCCACTGGATCTGATAGTAGGGTAACTCCTTGTATTCTCCTGTCTTCCCGCTCTTCATCCAAAGTGGTTGGATCAGACGGCTGACCACGTCGGAGACTCCGCGCCAACTCAGTCCGTAGTTGCCGCTGACGCTGGTCTGCTTGAGGTGGTCGTCGGCCACCCAGAGGTCCCAGATGTGGGGCTCGGGTTTTTCGTTCTCGCCGTAGACGTAGCCTCCGACGAGGAAGCCGGTTTTCATATCGGGTTGATTGGCGCGCAGGTAGACCATCAGATCGCGGGCTACGCCGTCGGCGTCGGAGTGCTCGTCGGTGTGGTCGAGAATGAACTCGTCGACGAGGCCGCCGATGGGGTTGTTCCGGTTGTCCGAGGCGGCGCCGTAGGTGCACAATCCGACACCGCTGGGTGTCATAAAACTCTTGCGGCTGTTGTTGGAGATGCCGACGGCGAGGTGTCGCCGGGAGCCGTCGTGCATGGATTCGGTGCGCGTGAAGGTCAGCCGGCTGTCGGCGGTCATGACGACGCCCTCGGGGACGTAGATGGCGACGATGAAAGACATGGACTCGCTCCGTGGCTGGCGCGGGAGACGACCCCTCGGGCGTCTCCCGTTTTTCGAACACTAGTCGAAGGGATTGTAGAAATCGCGGCTGACGCCGAGTTTTTTGCGGTGGACCCACTTGGCGCCCTCGGCGGTAATCACCAGGACGTCGACGGGACCGCCGACGGTTTGGGCCCGGAGCTGGAAGCGCATCAGTTCGATGGTGCTCTCGATGGCGTAGACGGCGAAGTCGATGGCGTCCTGCAGCGAGAAGAACCCCCATTCGATCTGGAAGTAGGGCAGGGGGTTGTATTCGCCGGTCTGGTTGTTCTTCATGAAGGTAGGCTGGATGAGCCGGGTCAGCACGTCGGTCTCGCCGCGCCAGCTCAGGCCCTGCTGGGCGGGATCGTTCTGGCGCAGCGGCGCCTCGGCGGGCACCCAGATATCCCAGAGCTGCTGCTCGCGCTCGTTGCCCTTGCCCTTGTACCCGGCGATCAGGAAGCCGGTGTGGAGCGGCTGTTCGAAGTTGGTCTTGAAGTACTGGTGGATGAGGTTAGCGACCTCCTCGGGCGTTGTCGCCGCGTCGGTGCGTTCCTCGATGAAGTCACTGATCAACCCGGCGATGGGGACGCCGTTGATGATCGAGGTACCGTAGGTGGTGATGCCGACGTTGCCCGCGGTGACGAAGGTCTTGTAAGCGGTGTCGGAGATGCCCACGGCGATGTGGTGGTGATTGACGTTGTCTACCTGATAGACCTGGTTGAGGGTTGTGCGGCTGTCCGAGGCCAAGACCAGACCTTCACGCACGTAGAGGGCGACGACTAAGGACACTTGTTTCCTCCCGGTTGATAGCTGATGGATTCGGCTGATTGTGATTACCACTCCCGTATCATACCAGAGGGCGCCGGGGGTGGGGAGGTCGATATACGACAGATCGAAGGCGATGATCCGGTGGGGCTGTTTACAGAGGGTAAGGGTTAAAGCTCAAAGGGATCTTGCACCCTGTTCAGACCGGGATGTGTTTGGTATCCGTTGATAATACGCGGTTTGCAGCAGGTGCGCCTGTCACGTATTAGCAGTTGAAATAGTGGCGGCTGCAAGATGTGTGCTTGGGGGATAACCTACACTGCCTACTGGCTTGTAATAAATGACCACCCGATTGCTACTCGACTCATAACTGCATCATTATCAAGCAATAAGGCTGCACATGCCAGTATCGGGATCAAAGTCGGATGCACCCGAACAGCGAACACCTGCTCGGTGAACCTTTCAATATCCGCCCTGATTTGGTCCGATCACGCTCCATGATGCCAAAGATAATTGGCTATCAAAGCCGTTCCTGGTGCGTGTGATTATCCCAGGTGTAGTGAAACGGGCGGGATAATCCCGCCCGGTTTGGCTCATCAGCTGTGGGTGATTCCTACTCGAACGCCGGCCAGTCGGTCTCGGACATATCGCCGTCGAGGTAGTCGTGGATGCCCCGGGCGGCGATCTTGCCGGCGCCCATGGCCTCGATGACCGTGGCCGCTCCGGTGACGATATCGCCGCCGGCGAAGACACCGGGGATGCTGGTGCGGCCGATCTCGTCGGCGGTGATGTTGCCCCACTTGTTGACCTTGAGCTCCGGGGTGGCGTCGGGCAGCAGCGGGTTGGGTCCGTTGCCGATGGCCACGATGAAGCAGTCGATGTCCAGGACGAACTCGGAGCCCTCGATGGGCACGGGACGGCGACGGCCCGAGGCGTCGGGCTCGCCCAGCTCCATCTTGATGCACTTGACGCCCTTCACCCAGCCCTTTTCGTCGCCCAGGATGGCGATGGGATTCTGCAGCAGGCGGAAATCAACGCCCTCTTCCCTGGCGTGCTCCATCTCCTCGTCGCGGGCCGGCATCTGTTCCCAGGACCGGCGGTAGACGATGTAGACGTTCTCGGCGCCCAGGCGCAGCGCGGTGCGCGCCGAGTCCATGGCCACGTTGCCGCCGCCGACCACGGCGGTGTTCTCGCCGACCCAGGTCGGGGTGTCGTAGTTGTCGGGATCGTAGGCCCGCATCAGGTTGGCCCGGGTGAGGAACTCGTTGGCCGAGTAAACGCCGTTGAGGTTCTCGCCCTCGATCTTCATGAACCAGGGCAGCCCGGCGCCGGTGCCGATGTAGAAGGCCTCGAAGCCTTCCTCTTCGCGCATCTCCTCCAGGGTCCAGACGTTGCCGATGACCATGTTGTAGTGGAAGTGGACGCCCAACTGCTCCAGGTAGTGGGTCTCGCGATCGACGATATCCTTGGGCAGCCGGAACTCGGGGATGCCGTAGCGCAGCACGCCGCCGGAGGCGTGGAAGGCCTCGTAGACGTGGACCTCGTATCCCAGCAGAGCTAGATCGCCGGCGCAGGTCATTCCGCCGGGACCGCAACCGATGACGGCCACCTTGTGTCCGTTGGGCGGAGCCGTTTCGGGGACTTTGGCCTCGCCCTGCTCGGCCTCCCAGTCGGCGGCGAAGCGCTCCAGGCGGCCGATGGCCACGGGCATGCCCTTCTTGCCGCGCACGCAGAGTTTCTCGCACTGCTCTTCCTGGGGGCAGACGCGGCCACAGACCGCGGGCAGGGCGTTGGTCCTCTTGATGACGTCCACGGACTCCTGGAAGTTCTCCTCCTGGATGGCGCGGATGAAGGCCGGGATGTCGATCTCGACGGGGCAGCCCTGGACGCAGGGGGAGTTCTTGCACTGGATGCAGCGCCAGGCCTCCTCGACGGCCATTTCGGCGGTGTAGCCGTGGGGCACCTCTTTGAAGTTGCGGGCGCGGACCTCGGGCTCCTGCTCGGGCATGGAAATCTTCTCGAGGAGCTGGAGTCCTTCGCGCTTGCGCCGTTTGCGTTCCTCTTCGGTCATTACTCGCCCACCTCCTTGAGGTAACGTTCGAGGGCGCATTGCTCCTCGTCGACGTAGCGGCGCTGGCGCGCCATCATCTCTTCGAAATCGATCTCTTCGCCGCGCATCTCCGGGCCGTCCACGCAGGCGAACTTGACCTCGTCGCCGACGCTGACGCGGCAGGAACCGCACATCCCGGTGCCGTCGACCATGATCGTGTTCAGGCTGACGTAACAGGGGACGCCGTAGGGTTTGACCAGATCGCGGCAGACCTTCATCATGATCGGCGGTCCGATGGCCAGGACGAAGTCGTAATCGGTGGATTCGTCGAGGAGTTGTTTGAGCACGTCGGAGACGAAGCCGTGGTGGCCGTGGGAGCCGTCGTCGGTGCAGATGTGCAGGGTGTCGCAGGCCGCCTTGATCTCGTCCTCCAGGATCAGGATCTCCTTGGAGCGGGCGCCGATGATCCCGGTGACCTCGAGGCCCTGCTCGTGGAATTCGCTGACCTTGGGCAGCAGCGGGGCGTTGCCGATGCCGCCGCCGACGCCGATCACCCGACCGTGCTCGCCGCCGGTCATGTCGTGGTAGGCGCCCAAGGGGCCGATGAAGTCCAGCAGCTCATCGCCGGTCTTGAGCTTGCCGAGCTGAATGGTGGTCTTGCCCACCTCCTCGAAGATGATGGTCACGGTGCCGGCCTCGGCGTCGTGGTCCACCATCGTCAAGGGGATGCGCTCTCCGTTGTCGTCGATGCGCAGCATGATGAACTGGCCGGGCTTGATTTTCCGGGCCACCAGCGGCGCCTTGATCTCGAACCGCTTGATGCGGGGTCCGAGCTCTTCGGTGCTGACGATCTCGAACAAGGTCTACCCCCGGGTCTGGGTGGTTGTGGTGAGGGATGGGAGAAGGGATGCATCTGCAGGGATTGTCACACTTTCCGGCCTGTGTATTTGACTGGGGATCGTTTCACGGTAATCGACTGCTACAGTGTCAAAGGGATTATCACAAGAATCCGAACCATTATCCAAAGCAGCTCGGAGCTGATGACAGTGATTTCTTCTTGATGCTCGCAATGCAGATCGCGCCAAATCGATCAAGCGCCTGGCTGATCTCATGGCCCTAAACTAGTAATGGACCGCCGATGCTGGAGCCTTGTCTGGTTGATGCTGCCGGATCAACGGGTGGGCGAGTAGTCTTCCCGGCGGTACACGTCGCCAAGCGCTGTAATAGTCTAGGGGATCGTATACCCTGTTCGGACCGGGTCGCGATTGAGATCTGCTGATAATACATGTGTTGCAGCAGATGGGCCTGTCACTTACCAGAACTTATAAATGTCGGCTGCAATGTGCCTGCTCGGTGAATCTCCATTTATCTGCCCCGATTTGGTTCGATCACGTTCGATGATGCTTTCAAATACTACATAGCGTTGTCATTTGATATTGACCGCAAGAAGCGGAGGCGTGGGTTCATTGCATTTCTCGGTTTGGATCAACCGGGCGCTTGAGCGAGTTCTCACAATCAACAGAGCCAGCATCGAGAACTGCCTCCTCGCAGCAGCTCTCAGCAGCATCAGACAATGGTTCAGTTTGCTGTGATAATCCCCTGAGCGACTGCCCGATGCAGCCGGTACCGTGGACGCTCGCTGCATTCCAGGCGACCTGGTATCAGGTGATGATAATTGGGTAGGCTCCCCAAATGCCCGCGGCTGGTCGGCGGCCTTCGCCAAACCAGCTCCTCGGCGTCGGCGGCGTTCCCGGCGTCCGGCGCGGAGGCTTTGGCACGTTTCTTGCAGCAGGGCGAGGCCACCCCTCGGTCCATCCCGCGCGCGACTCCGCAAGAAACGTGCCAAAGCCGGTGTCGGCGGGTGGTTGTCGTCGGAGGGGTTTGGCGAAGGCCGTGCCGGACCGGGGCGATTCAGGCCTCACTGCTCCGGGGTCGGTCCGGGTCGGGCGTCGCCGGCATGGTCGCCGGTGGTGCGGCCGGGTGACTTCGGCTCTCGGAGCAGTCCCGGCGGCGGGCCTTTTGGAACCAGCGCGGCGGGTATCCGCTCCGTCCCCTGTCAACCGTCTTTGAGAAACGTGTCACAATCAGCGCTAGAGAGGCGGCCCAGGCTGATGAATAATGGGGGTGCGGGTCTAGGTCGGGTCTTCGCCGAAGACGATGCCGATCTCGCGGATGGCCGAGTCCTCGGAGTCGCTGCCGTGGACGGTGTTGCGTCGGATGGTCTCGCCGTAGGCGAAGCGGATGGTTCCCGGGGCGGCCTCGTTGGGGTCGGTGTCGCCCATCACGCGGCGGGTGCGTCGGATAGCGCCGACGCCCTCGAGGATGCCGGCCACGATGGGTCCCGAGGTGATGTAGGTGATCAGCTCGTTGTAAAAGGGCCGCTCGCGATGGACGGCGTAGAAGCGCTCGGCCATCTCGCGGCTCATGGTCATCATCTTCAGCGAGGTGATGTGCATCCCGGCCTTCTCGAAGGAGGCCAGGCATTCGCCGACGAGATTGCGGGCCACGCCGTCGGGCTTGACCAGGATCAGGGTGCGGTGCACGGGGCGCCTCCGCGATGAGGTTGTCGGGACAGCGGGTCCGAGTATTCTAACATCCCGGCTTTCGGGGCGCCAGAGTCGGCGGCGGTGTCAGATCTGGGTGTCGATGAAGCCGCTTTGGCGGCGGCGTTCGGCCTTGGCGGATTCGCCCTCGCGGAAGCCGGC
>WJMB01000104.1 GCA_014728185.1 Candidatus Coatesiibacteriota bacterium | reverse complement strand
GAGGTTCATGTGGCTGTCGGTGCCCACGACGACCTCGCCGGGCAGGATGCGCCCGTGCTCGAGCAGGACGTGCTGGCCGATGCCGGCGTTGACGTCGTAAACGCTCTCGACGCCGTGCTTGGCCGCGAACTCCCGGCAGATGCGCTGGTTCTCGGCCACCTTGGTCACCTTGGCCGGCGCCTGGTAGTCGAAGGTCATGGCGATGCGGGCGGAATCGGCCGGGGGCTGGTCGCCGAAGTGTTCCTCGTACTCGAGGACGACGTTGGGACCGCCGAAGTCGCGCACCACGGCGAGGTCGACATCCAGCCAGACCCGCTCCAGCGGCTGCACATCGTTTCCAGCCGCAGTACTGAAAATCTTCTCGATGATGGTTTTTCCGGGCATGGTTACCTGGATCCTTTCTTGCGGGTCACCGCGGATTGGATCTGATAGATCGTGCGGTGCATGGGATTGCGAAAGGCGTAGCAAATGGGCTTCTTACGTCCACCACCCTCTTTGATCAGAATCCCTCTTTCAATGAGTTCACCGGTCTTCACGGTTAAAGCTTGCGCGCTGATATCAAGTCTATCCAACAATGGACGTCTCGGGCACAAAGGTTCTTCATAGTTGGCGATTGTGCTGAGTATTTCTTCGTATTGCGCACTGGTCAAGCCTTCAAGGTCATGTTTGAAGTGTTTTCGATATAATGCGTCCAACGCGCCTTGGATAGTGTTGTCGTTTCCATTTACAGCAAGCTCTAACTCTGCTTCACCGAGTGGGGGTTTTTTTGTCTTACCCACTTCGAAAAGCCAAAAACCGATTTCCTGCAGAAAACCCGGGAACCCCGATGATAAACGAGCGGCTTCATACAGTGTTGCTTCTTCGATTTTCAGATTGGGAACACAGTGTTTGGCCAGGGTATCATGTAAAAAGCCTCGTGATTCCTCGTCGGTTAATGGACCCAATTCAACATAGCGAAACAAGCGCTGGAATGACTCATGATCACCGCGGAAGCGTTCATCGTCTTGCGGAGTAACGGTTATCAGGAACATGACATTGCGCAATCGCTCCTGGTTCAAGGCCTCGAGAAGGTCCTTGAGCAGGTTTGCCGAGCCTGGAATATGAGATAACTGTCTTGTTTCATCAAGTATATATAGGTAGGCCTTTTCTTTTTCTCCATATTGTTCCAACAACTTTATAACCATCTCTGAAAGATGCAGACGTAAATTAATCTGCTTCTCGCCAGAAAATTCGATGCCCAAGGGCCCAATAGTCAACCCTTTGATTTTCTTTACATAATCCATCAATTCATCACTCGAGCCCAACAGTGTCTTAAAGTCATTAAGTATCAAGAGAGCTGCTTCATCTAAATTAGTACAACTGCCAAAACGTCGGAAGGCAACCTCGAATGAAACTTCGTCAATCGAAGCCAGCTTATGCACATTAGGGGCTGATTCCTTAATATAATCAGCTAAAGAGGTTTTTCCCAGCCAACGCTCAGCCCTAACAAGGATATGCCTTGAGCGTCTTTTCAGGGTTTGGACCAAAGCCTGATTGATCGTTGCCAGTTCCCTCTTGCGGCCGGCAAACAAACGGGGATCCACCGGATTGTCCGGTTCAAAAGCATTGAAACTATCGCCGTTGAGTAGTTGATAAACCATGAGAGTGCCTCACTTGATGATCATTTCGCCATCAGCAGGTTCACCAGCGTGCGCATGGCGAAGCCCGTCGCGCCTTTGCGATAGGCGCCGTAGGGCTTGTCGGTGAACTCCTTGGAGGCGATGTCCAGATGCGCCCAAGGGGTCTCGCCGACAAAGCGTTCGAGGAACTTGGCGGCGTTGATCGCCCCGCCGGGTCGTCCGCCGGTGCTCTTGACCTCGGCGACGTCGCTCTTCAGGTTCTCGTCGTAATGGGGGAACAACGGCAGCTCCCAGAACAGCTCGCCGGTGCGGGCCGCGCCGTCGAGAACGGCCGCACGCAGGGCGGCGTCGTTGGTCATCAGCGCGCCGACGCGCAGGCCCAGGGCGACCATCGAAGCCCCGGTCAGCGTGCAGACGTCGACCAGGCGTTCGGTGCCCAGCTCGCGGGCGTAGCTGAGACCGTCGGCCAGGGTCAGCCGGCCCTCGGCGTCGGTGTTGCCGATCTCGACGCTGGGTCCGGCGAAGCTCCGGATCACGTCGGAGGGTTTGTAGGCGTCGGCGCCGATCGAGTTCACCACGGCGGGCAGGACGGCCAGGACGTTGACGGGCAGCTTCAGCTCGGCGACGGCCAGCATCGCGCCGACCACGGCGGCGCCGCCGCCCATGTCGCCCTTCATCAGCTCCATCCCCTTGCCCTTGAGGTTGTAGCCGCCGGTGTCGAACATCACCGACTTGCCGACCAGACCGGTCCAGGGAGCGTCGTCGCCAGCGCCCCGGTGGCGCAGTACGACCAGGCGGGGAACCTCGGCGGCGCCCCGGGCCACGGACCCGATCAATTCCATCCCGCGCTCACGGATCCAGGCCTCGTCGTGGACCTCGACGCCGAGACCGACTTCGGCGGCGGCGGTGGAGACCCGGGCGGCGAACTCGACGGGGGTCATGACGTTCACCGGCTCGGTGACCAGCTCCCGGGCATAATTCTGGTGTCGAGCGACGAGGGCGGACTGGCGCAGCGGCTCCTCGAGGGCGGCCTCGCCTAGGACGATAAGCTCCTCGAGCCGGGGCCGGGAACGCTCCTCGGCGGACTTGTAGGCGTCGAAGCGGAAAGCGGCCAGTTCAGCGGCCAGGGCCAGATGACGGGCGGCGAACTCGGCGTCATCGCCCAGGGGCGGCGGGGCCAGGGCCAGCGTTCTCACTCCCAGCTCTTCGGCCTCCCAAACGGCCTTGGCGACGGCTAGATGGGCGGCGGTGACGTCGAAGTCGTCGGCCTTGCCAAGTCCGACCAGCAGCAGGCGGCGGGGCGCTTCCCCCTGGTAGAGGGTGCGGAGCTGACCGGCGCGTCCGCTGAAACCGACGTCCTCGGCCGCTTCAGCCGCCAG
>WJMB01000103.1 GCA_014728185.1 Candidatus Coatesiibacteriota bacterium | reverse complement strand
CTCCCGGTCGAGGGCGACCTTACGGCTTTCAGCCGACAAGGTGACGGTCCGGAGAGCCCGTCAACCCCGCTACTCTTGAGATCGCGCCAGCTCGTAGTAGTGCCGGGCGCGGTAGGAGCTGCGCACCAGGGGTCCGGAGGCGACCACGGGGATGCCGTGCTGGCGGGCATCCCCGGCGAGATTGTCGAACTCGTCGGGGGGCAGGTGGCGCTCGACGGGGCGCTGACGCGGGGTGGGTTGCAGGTACTGCCCCAGGGTGAGGATGCGGACTCCGGCGGCGGCCAGATCGTCGAAGACAGCGCGCAGTTCGTCCCTGGTCTCGCTCAGGCCGCACATCAGGCCGCTCTTGGCGATCAGGCCGGCGGCGACGGTACGCCTGAGCACGTCAAGCGAGCGCGAGTAGTCGGCGCCGTTGCGCAGGCCGGGGTAGAGGCGGGGGACGGTTTCCACGTTGTGGCCGAGTACGGCGGGCCGGGCCGCGATGACGCGCTTCAGGGCGGCCGGGTCTCCGGCGAAGTCGGGGATCAGCAGCTCGACCAGGGGCGGCTGGGTCAGGCCGCCGAGGGCTTCGACGGTCTCGGCGAAGGCCCCGGCGCCGCCGTCGGGCAGGTCGTCCCGGGTGACCGAGGTGATCACGACGTAGTCGAGACCCCAGTCGGCGACGGCCTCGGCCAGACGGGCGGGTTCGTCTGACTCGGGGGCGCTCCGCGGTCCGTGGGGCACCGAGCAGAAGGCGCAGTCGCGTGTGCAGCGCTCGCCCAGGATCATGAAGGTGGCGTTGCCGGCGCCGTAGCACTCGGCGCGGTTGGGACAGCGGGCGCCCTCGCAGACCGTGTGCAGGCGCAGGCGGCGCAGGGTGCGGCGCACCTCGCCCAGCCGGGGGACTTCCGGCGGCGGGCGGCGCAACCAGCGGGGATGGCGGGGGCGGTCGGAGGCGGGCAAGGTGTAGTCGTCTCTAGAGGGGTTTGCGTTTGGAAGCCGGGGGTATCTTCATCTGCTTGCGGTACTTGGCGATGGTCCGCCGGGCGATGTCCAGGCCCTCTTCATTTTTGAGGATACTGACGATCTTGCTGTCGGAGAGCGGCTTGCCGGTCTCTTCGGCGATCAGTCGGCGGATGCGCTCCTTGATGTAGGTGGTGGAGAGCTGGCCGCCGTTCTCGGAGCTGGGCATGCCCCGGGTGAAGAAGAACTTGAGCTCGAACAGCCCGCGCGGGGTCTGAACGTACTTGCCCGAGGTGGCCCGGCTGACCGTGCTGGAGTTGACGCCGACGACCTCGGCGACCTCCTCCAGGGTCAGGGGCTTGAGACCTTCGAGTCCCTTCTCGAGGAACTCCCGCTGGCGCTCGAAGATGAACTCGGTGACCTTGAGGATGGTCCGGCGGCGCTCGTCGATGTTCTTGATGAACCAGACGGCGGAGTTGATCTTGTCGCGGATGAAGGAGCGGGTTTGCTTGTCGGCCTTGCCGGCGGCGATCAGGCTGCGGTAGTAGTTGCTGACCCGCAGCCGGGGGATGCCCCACTCGTTTAAGTAGATCCGGTACTCGTCGCCGATCTTCTCCAGGTAGACGTCGGGGCGGACGTAGGTGGCCCGGCGGCCGCTGTAGTTGCGCGCCGGCTTGGGGTCCAGGGCGGTGATCAACTGAACGGCCTCGCGGACGCGCTCCTTGTCCACTCCCAGGGCGTCGGTGATGATCTTGTACTTGCGGCGGGCCAGTTCGTAGAGGTAGCCCTCGATAACCTGGCGGGCGATCTCGATCAGCTCGGGCTCGACGCCGTCGTCGGACAGGGGGCGCAGTTGGATGCTCAGGCACTCGCTCAGACTGCGCGCCCCGACCCCCAGTGGGTCCAGCCCCTGGACGCAGTTTGTCAGGATCCTCTCTATCTCGTCTTCGTCGGTGGGCGGCTCCAGCTCCAGGGAGGCAGCCAGCTCGGCGGCGTCGAAGTCGCGCAGGTAGCCCTCCTCGTCCAGATTGCCCACCAGGGCGGCGGCGACGGCCTCCTCGCGCTCCGAATCGCAGTTGAGCTGAAGCTGCCAGAGTAGATGCTCGGTCAGGGTGGTGCCGTCGGCCACCACGCGATCGATGTAGGAATCGTCTCCGGAGACCTCCATCGGTCGCGGCGGCCGGTAGGGCCGGGGGTCGTAGCTGAGGTAATCCTCCCAGTCGCGCTCCGAGGAGTGGTTGTCGGAATCCTTGCGATCTTCTGCGGAGAGGTAGTCGCGTTGGGACTCCCAGGCCTCGTCGCCGCGATCGCGTTGCTCCATGTCCGAGTCGCTGCGCGTCAGGGGTTCGCCCGTGGGAACGGCCTCGAGAACCGGATTGGAGACCAGCTCCTCATCGACCCGGTCCTTGAGCTGCAACACCGGCAGCGCCAAGAGCTGTATCGCCTGCTGCAGCCGGGGCGAAAGCTTGAGCTGCAGTTTGAGGGACTGATCCAGCGAGAGCTTGGGCTGATTGAAGTCCATCGCTTAATCACCGTCGTTTAAGCTATTCATCGTCTTCGTCGTTCCCGTCGGGTGAACCGTCGTCGCCGCGGAAGATTGTCAACAGGTAGCGCTCGAGTTGACGCGCCATCTCGGGTCGCAGGTCGACGAAGCGCAGCCCCAGGCCGTAGACTCGGTTCTCATGGCCGCCGTAGGGCGAATCCCGCTTCTCCTTGCCGTCGGCTGAGACGTGGATGAAGCCGCCGTCGGAGACCTGCCGATAGGTGCGTACGACCTCGGCCTGGACCGTGGCGATACGGGCAACCTGGGGCAGCAGGAAGGAGAGGGTGATCCGGCGACCCAGTTGGGCCTGGAGGGGTGAGACATCCTCGATGTTTATTTCGATGGCGAGGCCGGTCTTGGAGATCGAGCGGACCTTGACCTCGCGGAACTGCTCGGGCAGGCCCGAGAGCACCACGGCGTCCAGGTCCGTGGGACGATGCCGCTTGGCGGAGCGTCTTTCTCTACTCGATGTGGTCATTGCGGGCTCCCGGTCGATTGAGCGGAATTATCGCAGTATATGAGTTCGAGGCGCTGCCGTTGCTCTCTACGCTATACCTTCCGCGGTACGTATTGGAAGGGCGATGCGGCGTCATCACCGCCATGTCGGGTCTGGATGACATTTAGGCTGAGTCGTAGGGTAATGACAGAAATCGCCTGGGTGTTCAACTACGACGGAGCCACCCATGGTTGGAAAGAGCCGGTATGTTAATGGTAGCCGAAAAAGGGGTTCCTGGCAATACCTTGCGCCCCGAGGGGCCGGGGACGGCGGTCCGAGGACCTATTGACACCGCCTTCCACACCGGGATGACTCAAGCGGCTTTCCAGCTCTCTGACAAGATGTTACAATGCCAGGCAAAGCGTGCCGGGCTGGCACCTTTCGTCTTTGACCGGCGTATGGGGAGGTGGACACGGCCGAACAAGGGACTCCCCGACGGCCGAGTCGCTTTGCGCAGTCTATCCGGCACCCTCCCCCGATGCTCTCCGGGTCGGGTACGGTCTACTCTAAGCAATGTGTCCAGTCCGCCAACTGATCAGCAGGCCATTCAACGGAGCGGGATAAGGTGAGTCGACGGCTACTCTGTGTGATACTCCTCGCCGCCGCGGCGGTCGCGGCCCAGCAGGCCCCGGTCATCGAGGCCATCGAGATCCGCGGCAACGAGATCTACGATGACGCCTACTTCTTCGAGCGCATCTCCAGCCGGGTCGGTCAGCCCCTTTCGCCGGCCACCGTGGCCGCCGATATCAATCGCTTGTTCGAGCAGGGGGCCTTCGACGACATCGCCTTCAGCGCCGAACCCTACGCCGAGGGCGTGCGGTTGATCATCAGCGTGGAGGAGCGGCCCACCGTGGGCACGGTGTCCTACGTGGGGGTCGATGAACTCGACGGCGAAGACGTCTCCGACGCCATCGCCGCCCATCTGGTCTCCGGCGAGCCCCTTGACCCGGCGGCGGTCAACGAGATCGTGCTGGAAATCAAGGAGCTGGGCGAGGAGTCCGGGCTGATCCGCTGCGAGGTGACCCCGGAGTACACCACCGACGAGGACGGGCGCGTGGACGTCAAGTTCGTCGTCGAGGAGGGCACCGAGATCTGGGTCAACTCCATCGAGTTCGTCGGCAACGCGGCCTACAGCGCCTGGGAGATCCGCAACCTCTTCATGCAGCTCGATGAGGACGAGTTCTGGAACTCGTCCACCCTGGACCTCGATTTACTGGAGGACGACCTGGCCAGTATCGTCGACGGCTACAACAACGGCGGCTACATCAACGCCCGCATCGAAGACTACGAGCTCAGCTTCAACGACGCCGGCGACGAGGTCGACATCCTGATCACCATCCACGAGGGAGACCGCTACTACTTCGGCGGCGTCGATTTCAGCGGCAACACCATCCTCTCCGACCGTCAGATCCGCCGCCGGCTGCGTCTGGGCTCAGGCGACGTCCACAACCAGGGCGAATACAACGCCAGTGTCGCCGCCATCAAGGACGACTACTGGGAGTTCGGCTACGTCTTCCTGGAGATCGAAGAGACGGTGATCATCGACGATGAGAGCAACACAGTCAGCTACGACTGGGTCTTCATGGAGAACGAGCCGGCCACCGTCGGCGAGCTGCGCATCGTCGGCAACACCGACACCAAAGACAAGGTCATCCGCCGCGAGTTCACCATCTACCCGGGCGAGGTCTTCGACGGCAAAGCCTTCCGTCGCTCCCTGGAGCGTGTGTTCAACCTGCAGTACTTCGAGAACGTCATCCCGGACTGGGAGATCGACCCCGAGACCCGGGTCATCGACCTGACGGTGCGGGTGGTCGAGCGCCAGGGCACCACCAAGATCTCCGCCGGCGCCGGGTATTCGACCTCGACGGGCCTGGTGGGCACGTTCAGCGTCTCCTGGATCAACTTCGACTTCGCGGCCCTGCCCGCCTTCTGGCGCGCCAAGGGCGGCGGCCAGTCGCTGACCATCGAGAGCGAGATCGGCGGCAACACCAACAACTACCGCTTCAGTTTCATGGAGCCCTGGTTCCTCGACACGCCGACCACCATCGGCGCCGGGGTCTACCTGGAGAACAGCCTCTCGGCCTTCGATTACGACAAGACGCGTTTCGGTTTCTACGGCCTGGTCGGCCATCCCATCGGCGACGACTCCCGCTGGCGGCTGCGCTACGACTACGCCGAGACGACCATCGATCCCGAGGATGACGCCTCCGAGGCCGTCCGGGAGGCCGCCGGGACCACGGTCAGCAGCTCGGTGCTCGTCTCCCTGCGCCGCGACACCCGCAACAATTACTTCTTCCCCACCGAGGGCTCGACCCAGTACCTGGGCATGGAGCTGGGCGGCGGCTACCTGGGCGGCGACCTGGACTTCTACAAGGTCAACACCTCCCTGACCAGCTACTTCCCCAGCTTCTGGCGCTTCGCCCTGGCCCTCAAGCTCCACGCCGGGTACGTGGGGGGCTACGATGACACCGAAGAGGTGCCCATCTACGAGCGTTACTTCGTCGGCGGCAACGACGTGCGCGGCTTCCAGGACTTCGACCTGTCGCCCCGCGACGAAGACGACCGCCTCGTCGGCGGCACCTTCGAGTTCTACTACAACCTGGAGTACCGCATCGAGATCTCCGAGCGCCTGCTCTTCGGGATGCTCTTCTTCGACATGGGCTACGCCTGGGAAGACATCGGCGACTTCGACTTCAACGACATGAAGTACGGCTTCGGCCTGGGCGTGCGCATCGATGTGCCCATGGTCGGCCTGATGGGCTTCGACTACGGCTGGAGTCCGGACCTGCCCCAGGGGCGGCTCCACTTCTCGATCGCCAACACCTTCTAGCCCTTCGGCGGGAACAAAGCGACCCGCCACGACGTAGACAACCAATTCGCCCTCACTGCGAGGGCCGTCTCCCGGTCGACCACGATCAACCGGGAGCGTGCGATTGCCAAACCTGCGAACCTGGAGGTTGACAATGAAGAAACAGTGGACAGTCCTGTTGATGATCCTGCTGCTGATCCTTCCCGCCCTGGCCCAGGACGACGATGACGAGAACATGCCCTTGACCGTGGCCTTCGTCGATCTGCAGCGCGTGCAGGAGGAGTGGATCGAGGTCCAGGAATTCATGCGCACCATGCAGACCATGGTCCAGGAGAAGGAATCCGAGGTCCAACCCAAGCTCGACGAGTACGAGCGCCAGTTGATGGAGCTGCAGGAGCAGCTCAACCAGCCCATCTCAGACGAGCGCCGCGCCGAGATCGAGGCCGAGCAGCAGGCCATCTACGAGAAAGCCATGCAGGAGCGCGACAACGCCGTGAGCTCCCTGGAAGCCCAGGAGGCCCAGGGGCTGGGCAAGCTCTACGACCGCATCTACGAGGCTATCGACCAGGTCGGCAAGGACGCCGAATTCGACCTGATCCTCGACGTCAGCGCCGTGCTCTACATCCGCGAGGCCTATGACATCACCGACAAGGTCATCGAGCTGCTCAACGAGACCGCGGGCACCTAGACCGACCCAGCACCCCACGACGGGTCGATGACCGACCCGATGGTTCGGCGGCCCCGGATTCAACCCCGCGGGCCGTCGTCGTACCGGCGGCGATGGTCCTCTCGACCACGGCGCTTGACGGCCCGGCCTCGGAGTGAAGCTGCCGCGGAATCCCTGGAGCGACTGGAGCCGTCTCGACTACCGACCGGCCGTCAGAGGTCCTTTTCCGGTCCAACCGAGCCGCTGGCTGAGTTACTAGCAGCACCAACCATGAGGGGGAAGCGATGGAAATCACGCTGGGCGAGGTGGCGGCTTTATTGAACGGCGTGCTCGAGGGCGGCTCCGCCGAAACCCGGGTAAACGGCGTGGGGACCATCGACGCCGCCGGACCCGCCGAGATCAGCTTCCTGACCAACATGAAGTACGCCCGTCGGCTGCCCGATTGCCGCGCCGCCGCCGTCGTCGTCGACCGCGACGCCGAGGTCGACAGTCCGGTGCCGCTGATCCGCTGCGACAACGCCTACCTGTCCTTCAGTCGGTTGATCGAGAGCTTCGCCCCGGCGATCCCCCTGCCCGACCCCGGCGTCCACCCGACGGCCGTCGTCGAAGAGGGTGTCGAGCTGGGCGAGGGCGTCGGCATCGGACCCTTCGTCCACCTGGGCCGCGGTGTCCGCCTGGGCGACGGCGTCCGCGTCGCCTCCGGCTGCTTCATCGGCGCCGAGACCACCATCGGCGCAGGCGGCATCCTCTACCCCAACGTCGTCGTTCGCGAGCGTTGCGTCATCAGCGAGCGGGTGATCCTCTACCCCGGAGCGGTGATCGGCTCCGACGGCTTCGGTTACGCCCCCGACGGACCCCGCTGGCGCAAGATCCCCCAGATCGGCAACGTGATTATCGAGGACGATGTCGAGATCGGCGCCAACAGCACCGTCGACCGCGGCGCCCTGGGGCCGACCCGCATCGGCCGAGGCACCAAAATCGACAACCTGGTCCAGATCGCCCATAACGTGGTCCTGGGCGAGAACTGCATCATGGCCGGCCAGGTGGGCATCTCCGGCTCCTGCAAGCTGGGCGATCACGTGATCCTGATGGGCCAGGTCGGCGTGGCCGGACACCTGACCCTGGGCGACAACGTCATCGCCGGCGCCAAGAGCGGCATCTCCAAGAGCATCCCCGAGGGCGAGACCTGGCTGGGCCTCCCGGCCCGCCCGACGATGACCACCAAGCGCATCGAGGCCGCCGAGCGCGCCCTGCCCGAGAAACTGCGCGAGCTGCGCAAGCTGAGCAAACGCATCGAGGAGCTGGAGCGCCGCCTGGCCGAGCTCGAAGGCTGAAACAGCAGATTTCAGACGGCTTGGCAATCGGTGAAGAAACCTGCTATGCTGGATTAACTATACCGGCAGACGTCAATCCCCACAGCAAGCGAGTCCGCCGTGAGCAATCCCGTCGAACAGCAGAACTCCATCGCCCGGCCCGTCGGAATACGGGGCATCGGTCTGCACACCGGCGACGACTGCCGGTTGACCTTCCTGCCCGCCGAGGCCGACGCCGGTTACCTCTTCCGCCGCGTCGACCTGCCCGGCAAGCCCGAGATCCGACCCCTGGCCGAGAACGTCACCGACACCAGCCGGGGCACCACCATCGCCGCCGACGGCGCCGAGGTCCACACCGTCGAGCACATCCTCTCGGCCCTCTCCGGGCTGGGGATCGACAACGCCGTCATCGAGCTCGACAACCACGAACCACCGGTGGTCGACGGCAGCTCGCGACCCTTCGTCGGCGTCCTGCGCGAGGCCGGCCGGGTGACCCAGGACGCCCCCCGACGCTACCTCGTCCCAGAGGAACCCCTGGTCTATTCTTCGGGCACCGCTCAGATGATGCTCATCCCCGCCCCGGGACCTCTGCGGCTGAGCTTCGCCCTGCACTTCGACCACCCCGTGCTGCGCAGCCAGTACCGGGAGTTCGTCCTCGACGAACAGCGCTACACCGAGGAGATCGCCCCGGCGCGGACCTTCTGCTTCCTCCACGAGGTCTCGCTGCTGCGCAAGGCCGGGCTGATCAAGGGCGGCTCCCTGGACTGCGCCGTGGTCATCGGCGACGAGGAGGTCCTCAACGACAACCTGCGCTACGCCGACGAGTTCGTCCGTCACAAGCTGCTGGACCTAATCGGCGACCTGACCCTGATCGGCGCACCGCTCAGGGCTCAGGTGGTCAGCCTCAAGGGCGGTCACACCGCCAACGTCGGTTTGGCGCTGGCCCTGCGCCGCAGACTGGGCCTGGCGGCCTGAGGAAAACCCTGTCGAGGTCGAAGCGACAAGACGCCGGTTAGACCGGCGTCTTTGGCATAACGACGGCTCGTGCCAAAATAGCCTGTCGGCTAACACTGGCCCAACCCGGCCGTCGGCACCCTTAACCTTTGCTACACTCTGCCCGAGGACTGCGCTTTGGCCTCGCTGACTATCTACGACATCTCCGGCCGCCGGATCGCGATGGAGTCCCTGGAATCCACTCCCGGTCGGCATTCCCTCGTCCTCGACGTGGAGGATTACCCCCAGGGCGTCTACATCGCCAGGATTGCGGGAGAAGGGACGGGGACGACTAGGCGGTTTGTAATTACACGTTAACGCACGCTTACCATTGACCAAGCAAGGCGGGGTTTTCAACCCCGCCTTAAACCTGCCGCAGAACGGCGTCCCCGTTTTCGACCGCCATCAGCGTCGGCCGGCGCCGCGACCAGATCATCCGGATCCGATGGAGGATCCGGGACGGCATCTTCATAAACGGATCGAGACCAGCCAGAGTGTGACGAGCACCCTTGACTAACAGGTTCGAGGGTGCTATATTATTTTAGCTCAATCTTTTTATTCAGTCTGGATATGGACCTGGAGTAACCGATGATCAAGCGTATTGCGTCGTCAGGCCTAATCGTCGCGCTGCTGACCGTGTCTATCGCCGCCGCGGAAAGCGAGATCCAGACCGACTGGTCGGGCGGCGACGGCGTCTTACTACCCACCTCGAGCTGGGACGACCGTTTCAGCGTCGGTTCTGACGTCGACTGGTACAGCATACCGGGTCAATTCTCCCTGACATTGGCCCGCACCGGCGTCGCCGCAGACCTGGAAGGTGCCTATCACGTCTCGGTGGTAGACATCGACGACGACGATGATCCGGACATCCTCGCCTCCTGCAACGTCGGCTTCGACGGCCGGATCAGTTGGTGGGAGAACCTCGACGGCAGCGGCTCCTCTTGGAGTGAACACCTGATCGAAGGATACGAGATCGACGTTTCCCAGCAACACGTCGCCGACATCGACAACGACGGCGATCCCGACGCACTGGCCTCCATCTGGGACGACGACAGCATCGTCTGGTGGTCCAACGACGACGGTGTCGGTGGCGCCTGGACCAAGCACGTCGTCGATCAGAGCATGGCCTACGCCCGGGGTGTGTACGCCGCGGACATCAACGACGACGGCGACATGGACATCCTGGGCACCGCCTTCGCCGGGAGTGTGGTCGCCTGGTATGAGAACGCCGACGGCCAGGGAACAGGCTGGACGAAGCACGTGGTCGACGGCTATTGCTATCATGCCGCCGTCGTCACGGCCGCCGACCTGGACGCCGACGGTGATCTGGATATCATCGGCTCGGGGCGGTACAGCAACGACGAGGACGACTTCGCCTGGTGGGAGAACCTTGACGGAGCGGGTACCTCCTGGACGATTCATCAGATATGCGATAATTATGAAGCCGATTCGATCATGCTGGCCGATATCGACAACGATCTGGTTGACGACCTGGTCTGCAGTTTCCTGGGAAGTGTTTCCTGGTGGTCCAATGACAACGGCGACGGCAGCCTGTGGACCAAGCACGCCATCGACGACGATGTCGACGACCCCCGAACCGTATTCCCGGTGGACATCGACGACGACGGGGATCTGGACGTCGTGGCGACGGTATCCGACGATGCCGCAATCGTCTGGTGGTCCAACGACGACGGTGTCGGCGGCGCCTGGACCAAGCATCACGTCATCGGCGCCTACGAATTCCCCACCGACGCCTGCGCCGCCGATCTGGACGACGACGGAGCGCTTGAGATCCTCGGCTGCGCCTATAACGCCAACCGCATCGACTGGTGGGAGGTGGAGGAACTGGCCCCGGTCGGTGTGCTGCACTCCTCTATCCTCGACACCCGCGCTTCCGAGGTCGACTGGGGCGAATTGATCTGGGACGCCGACGTACCCGACGGCGCCGTCCTGACCGTCGAGGTGCGCGCTGGCGACGACTTCGCCAACCTGGGAGACTGGATGACCGTCGCGGCCTCCCACGACAAGATACCCGCCGTTCTCGACGATTCGCGCTACTTCCAGTACCGCTTGATCCTTGAGCCGAGTTCGACCAACGAGAGTCCCCTGTTCGACGAAATCGAGTTGTTCTTCGAAAGCGACGCCGGTCTCAGCGGCGCCTCGCTGACGGCGCAAGCCGAGGACGACGGCGTTCTGGTCGGCTGGACCTGTAGCGGCGAGACTCCCGCCGGTGTCCGGGTCCTGCGCGGCGCGGACGACCCCGCGGCCGTCAGCGGCTCGCTGCCCGGCGGGACCACCCGCTGGCTGGACCGGGGCGTGGAGCCCGGCGGGAGTTACGTCTACTGGCTGGAGACAACCGAGGAAAACGGCTCAGTTCGACGCTTCGGCCCCAGCGGGTCCGTCGTCCTTCCCGAGACGACGCAGCGCCTGATCCTGGACATTCCCTATCCCAGCCCGGCTTCGGAAGCTCTGACACTGAGCTATACCCTGCCCGAGGGCTGCGCTTCGGCCTTGCTGACCATCTATGATATCTCCGGCCGCCGGATTTTTACGCAGACCCTCGAACCCACCCCCGGCAGGCATCCCCTCGTCCTCGACGTAGCAGGTTACCCCCAGGGTATCTACATCGCCCGGATCGCCGGCGATAACGCCTCGGCCAGCCGCCGGTTCGTCATCAGCCGTTAACGCACGCTAGCCATGACCCACGTAGGGCAGGGGCGTGGGTTGAATCCCCTGGCCCTTGCCGCTAACCGATAGCCCTGTAGGGCGGGGACTTGCGTCCCCGCCGTCGTTCGTACGACAACACCGAACCGCGCCAAACCGCCGGTAACGCAGGGCCGGTGTGCGTTTTTGCCCGAAGACCTCCCACCAACGGGAGGTCTTCGGTATGCAAAAACCATGACGGCCCGGCGATACACGATTACCCCGCCGGGGTGTCGGAACCCCACCTGAAAACCGGGCCCACCGTAACGGCTGAGCCCGGTTGTCGTATTGCGCGACGCTGGAGCTAGTACTGGCCCTTGGAGAACTTCTCCAGCTTGTCGACCAGCTCGTAACCGATGCGGTCCTGGGCCTCGACGGTCGAGGCGCCGATGTGCGGCGTGAGCAGGACGTTGTCGAACTTGGTCAGCGGATGGTCCTTCTTCAGCGGTTCCTCTTCGTAGACGTCCACGGCGGCACGGGCGACGATGCCCTTCTCCAGGGCCTCGGCCAGGGCGTCTTCGTTGACGACGCCACCGCGGGCGCAGTTGATCAGCGTCACGCCCTCTTTCATCTTGGCGAATTCCGGCGTGGAGATCAGGTGGTGCGTCTCCTTGGTGTGGGGCAGGTGAAGGGTGATGTAGTCGGAGTCGGCCAGGAGCTTGTCCAGCGAGACCATCCGGCAGTAATCGCACTCCTCGACGAAGGGATCGTAGCCGAAGGTGTGCATTCCCAGGCCCTTGGCCCGCTTGGCGACCTCGGTGCCGATGCGACCCAGGCCGATGACGCCCAGGATCTTTCCGCCGAGCTCGACGCCCTTGAACTTCTTCTTCTCCCACTTGCCGGCCTTTGTCGAGGTGTCGGCACGGTGGAGGTGGCGGTTGACGGCGAACATGTGAGCGATGGCCAGTTCGGCGACCGCGGAGCTGGAGGCGGCCGGAGTGTTCCAGACCAGGATGTTCTTCTCGCGGGCGTACTCGTGGTCGATGTTATCGATACCCACGCCGCCGCGCATGATCAGCTTCAGGTTCTCGGCCAGGTCGATGGTCGGCTGACGCACCTTGGTGGCGCTGCGCACGATCATGGCCTCGAACGCCGGGATCTCGGCGTTGAGCTCCTCGACACTCATGCCGGTCTTGACGGTCACCTCGTGACCGTTTTCCTCCATTTTCTTGATCGCCCCTTCGGCGATGGGATCGCAAACCAGAACCTTCATACGAGCCTCCTTCGGGCCGGGGTAAACCGCCGAGGCGGCGGGTATCGCTTGGAAGAAACCGTACTGACGGGGCGGCGCTGGAAACCTACCCGCTGAAAGTGATCGAACGGGGTTGGCCGGCGCCGCTCTACGTTGATAATCGCAACAGCGGCGAGGGCTACCAGCCCATGATGTCGTCGACGTTGAGCAGCAGGTCTCGCAGCTCGGGCGGGGTCATCGTGCCCATGTGGGCGATGCGGAAGGTCTTTTCCTTCAAGGCGCCGTAGCCGTTGGAGAGGTTGTAGCCGCGGGCGCCAAGCTCCTTGTTGAGCCCGGCCACGTCGATGCCCTTGGTGTTTTTGATGCAGGTCAGCGAGAGGGACTCGTGGCCCTTCTCGGCGAAGAGCTCGAAGCCGCGCTTGGCGACCCAGTCGTGGACCATCTCGCGCATCGCGAAGTGCTTTTTCCAATGGGCGTCGAGGTCCGCGGCGAAGCGCTCGGCCTGCCTGCCCAGGGCGTGGACCAGGCTGATGGCCGGGGTCGAGGGGGTCTGGTTGGTCCGCTTGCCGGCGGCGTACTTCTTGTAACTGAGCAGGTCGAAGTAGAAACCGCGGTTCTCGACCTCCTCGGCGCGCTGGAAGCAGCGCTCGGAGACGACGGCCACGGCCAGTCCCGGGGGCAGGCTCCAGGCCTTCTGGGTGCCGGCGAGCATGTAGTCGATGCCCCAGGCGTCGGTCTCGACCTTGGCGGCGGCCATGCCGCTGACGGCGTCGACGGCCAGGATGACGTCGTCATGCTTGGCGACGACCTCGGCGATCTCCTTGAGCGGGCTCATCACGCCGGTAGAGGTCTCGTTGAAGACCACGGTGACCAGGTCGTAGCCGCCCTCGGAGAGCTTGGCGTCGATGTCGGCGGGCTTGGCGGCCAGGCCCCATTCGTACTCGAGGCGGTCGGCGTCCTTGCCGTTGGCCGTGGCGATCTTGTTCCAGCGGTCGGAGAAAGCGCCCAGGACCACCGAGAGGATCTTCTTGCGCGAGAGGTTGCGCACGGCGGCTTCCATCAGACCGGTGGAGGAGCTGGTACCCACCAGGATGAACTGGTCGGTGTAGAGGACCTTCTTGACGTTGTTCACGCAGTGGGCGTGGATCTTTTCGTAATCCTTGGAGCGGTGGCCGACCATGGGGACGCTCATATCGTGCAGCGCCTCGGGGGTGACCTCGACGGGACCGGGGATGAAGAGCTTCTTGTGCATCGGCGCTCCTTGAACGGGGCTTTCAGCCTACCGGGGGCGGGAGTGGCGGGGTAGCAAAACGGTGGCAATTGTAACCTTCACCGCCGCGAGTGTCAAGGACTGCGGCGCGGGCGTAAAGCGTCCAAAAGCTGCAACTTACGTCACAGCCGTCCGGCGCCCCCAGCCGCCGCCGTGAGTCTTGACATAGAGGGGCGGCCCGTCTATACTGCGTTCCGTCTTTTTACGGCACCCTGCGGTCCCTGACGGTTCCGGATGTATGGTCCGGACGCAAAGGTACGTGAAAAAAACCACATTTTCGACACCGGGGTATCAATGCGCCCACGCCAGGGTTTTCTCGGCGTATTAGTTCTCTTGGTCTGCTCCAGCACCGCCGCCCCGGCGGTGTGGATCGCCCTACCCGATTCCCACCGGGTCCTCGCCGTGGATACCGCCAGCGGCGAGGTGCTTGTCGAACACTCCTTCGACGCCGCCCCCACCCGTCTGGCCCTGACCCCCAACGGCATGTACCTCTATGTGGCCTGCCACGACGACGGCCAGACCTACGTCATCGACCCGGAGGGCGGCGCCCTGTACAAGCGCCTGCCCTACGTCGTTCCGGTCTTCGCCGGCGCCGACTCCGTCCATTACTACGCCCCCGGTCTGGGGGGCGTTTATCGTAACGAGGTCGACGGTTACAACTCCAAGCAGTTGGCCTACCTGCCCGACACCCAGTTCAGCTACGACTACGCCCTGACTCCCGACGGGCGCTGGTTCACCTACATCCAGCGTTACCTGCCCCGACCGGGACGCGAGCTCGCCGAGCCGCCGACCTACCGGCGGATCGCCGTCTGCGATCTCGACAACGAGAGCGGCACCTACCTCGAGCTGCCCGGCGAAGCCCTGCGCGCCGCCGTATCTCCCACCGGCGAGTACGGCGTCGCGGCCACCCTTGAAGGGGGCCTGGTCCTGTTCACTCTGGCCGCCGCCCCCGCCGTCGCCGCCCAAATCGAACTGCCCGAACCCGCCGTCGAGCTCTCCTTCGGCAACGACGGCGTCTGGCTCTACTGCCTGCTCCCCGGCGAGCTGCGCGTGCTGGGAGCACCAAACATCGAGGACGAGCCCGTGGTCTGCGCCCCGCCCGTCGATGCGGCCGGAGAGACCGAGCTTGTCGCCGGTGTGTTGGATCCCGATTCGGCAATCTATTACGCCGCCGACGCCGACGGCCGCCTCTGGCTGCGCCGTCCGGACTCCTTCGAATTCGAGCTTCTCAGCGAGCTGGGCGAGGCCCCCGCCGAGTTGATCCTGCAGAATAACTAGCGCCCCACCAGTTTCCATGCTCTCCAAGTGGGGCCAGACTCCGGTCTCGCAAGATACTAAACAAGGCATCATGGTACTTGTTCGGACCAAATCATGGGCCGTGAAATTAAGTTGCACCGAGCAGGCATTCATCATCCGGCCGCGTCGCGCTTCGATCCCGAGATTGCCATGCGCAGTCATCTTGCCTGATAATGAAGCAGTTGTGAGTCGAGAGAGAATCGAACTGGAGCAAATTGCAAGCTAATCGGCAGGGTAGGTTAACCACCGTTTCGCACCTATTTAGCCGCCACTTTTAGCTGCTGTTACGTGGCAGGAACATCTTCTACTAAACGTGTAATATCAGCAGAATACAATCATAGCCCGGTCCGAACAGGGTATGCGATACCTCGATTAGTTTGTAGTTCCGGTCCAAAGACGAGTGACAGCCCCATCCATTATCGGGTTGGTTGCCTCGGCTGGCGGTTATACAGACCGAGATCGCCCGAATATTAAATGAGTCGGAGAAGGTTTTTGGGCTCCAATACACTACACTCCTGAGTTAACGGAGCCATTATCAATGAGTCATTCACAATGAGTCATCCACGTGAGCGCTGAAGGGCCGCCCCTGAACGGTCCTCGACTCTCTCTTGAAGTAGCAGCCAGGGAAACCGGTAACTACACTCACCTGCGCCACCCACAACGGAAAGCGGGTCGACCACTCATGATCGAAAAGCGCGGACCCTTCGGCCTCTCACGACCGCAACTGCGCTGGATCATCCTGCTGCTGGTGCTGGTCACGGCCGTACTGGCGCTCTCCGGCTGCGCCGCCGGAGACAACGAGCGTTTCAACACCCGCGATCCCGCCAACTTCTGGGCCGGACTCTGGCACGGCTTCATCCTGTTGTTCAGCTTCATCATCTCACTGTTCTCCAAATCCGTCGAGGTGTACGAAGCGGTCAACGTCGGCTGGGGCTACGATCTGGGGTTCCTCCTCGGCGTGATCATCTTTTGGCGCAGCAACTGCGAGATTATCCACGTCCGGCGCTGCAAGAAGAAGGAAGACTAGCCTCGAGTCACCCCTCGAGAAAACCCCTAGAGCTTGACAGGGAAAGCGGCGCCCCCTCAAAGGCGTTGCATCATCAACACATCCACACCCAAGGAGCGCATTGATGACCGAAGAACTCAATCCCTTCAAGATAGCCCAGTCGCAGTTCGACGAGGCCGCCGACCTACTCGAACTCGAACAGCCGATGCGCGATTTCCTGCGCTGGCCCCGTCGCGAGTACAAGTTCACGATTCCCGTCAAGATGGACGACGGCTCGACCAAGGTCTTCCACGGCTATCGCGTCCAGTACAACGACGCCCGCGGCCCCAACAAGGGCGGCCTGCGCTGGCACCCCGAGGAGACCATCGACACCGTGCGCGCCCTGGCGGCCTGGATGACCTGGAAGACCGCCGTCGTCGACATCCCCCTGGGCGGCGGCAAGGGCGGCGTGACCTGCAACCCCAAGGAAATGAGCGAGGGCGAGAAGGAACGGCTGGCCCGCGGCTGGATGCGCG
>WJMB01000102.1 GCA_014728185.1 Candidatus Coatesiibacteriota bacterium | reverse complement strand
TATCAGGGCTTTATCGCCCAGCTCCCCGAGCAGCGCCAGGCATTCATCCAGTTTGGCCCGCTGCTCCTCCCAGCGGCCCACCCGATGAAGAACATCGGCCATCTTGTCCAGCACCTCATAGCGCTCCCACGGTGTGCTGATATGCCCCAGGGCGGTCTCGTAGAGGCCGAGACTCTCCTCGTTCATGTACTCGACCCTGGCGAAATCGGCCGCCTTGATCAGATACTCGCGCGCCTTGGCGCTTTGTTGGGCCTGATGGTAGTGGTAGGCGATGTCGGCGTAACGATTCTTGTCGTCCCCGTGCAGTCGTTCCAGGGTCTCGCCGACGAGGCCGTGAAGGTTCCGCAGCCGACGGAAGAGCTGCATCTCGTAGGCCGCCTCGCGCAGCAGGGCGTGCTTGAATAGGTAGAGCAGCTCGCCGACCAGGGACCAGATAGCCGCGCCCTCGCCCTGTTGCAGCAGAGGCTTGACCTCCGCTCGGGTGACCTGCTTCGAGATCGCGGTGACCACCCCGGCCAGGACCTCGGCCTCGAACTCCCGCCCTAGCACCGCGGCGACCTGGACCAGCTCGCGCAGGTTCCGCGAGAGGCGGTCGATGCGGGCGATCAGCATCGGGCGCAGACTGTCGGGAACCGTCGCGGTGTCGCTGACCAGGGTGTAACGCTCCCCGTCGCGCTTAAGCAGCTCGTTCTCCTCCAGGTAGAGGGCCAACTGCTCCAGGTAGAAGGGGTTGCCCGCCGCCCGCTCGTTGACGAAGGCGCGCAGTTCGTCATCGGCGGGCCCGCCCAGTTTGTCGGCCAGCAGTTCGTCGTTGCCACCGGCGGGCAGGGGGTCGAGTTCGAGCTCCTCGACGACGGCCTGCGCCGGGGTCTCGAGGCGGGGTTTGCCGCCGTCGTCCCGATAGCGGCTGAGCGGCAGCAGGGTCAAAGGATAACCGGACGCCGCCTTGAGCAGTGCCCGATAGATGCCCGCCGACTCCTCGTCCAGCCACTGCAGGTCATCCTGGGCGATGACCAGGGGGGTCAACAGGCTCCGGGCCAGGAAGAAGGCGACCACGGCGGTCAGGGTGTTCTCCGAGCGCCCGCTGGGATTGAGCTGCTCGTAGAGCGAGCCCTCCCAGTAGATACCGATCAAGGCGGCCAAAAGCGACTTGGTCCGCTCCAGCTCGGCGACCAGCTCGCCGGATCGCTCATCCGTCGCGGCGGTCGGCTCCTCGATCATCCTCCTCCAGCGCCGCTGGAAACGGGCGGTGTTGACCTGCGCCGATTCGTTCTCCCGGTAGCCGAAATAGTTCTTGAAGAAGGCCGTGAACGGGTTCTTGCTCTTCTGCAGGATCTCGTCGGCCTGCAACTCCAGCAGCTCCACCCCGCCGGTGAGACGCCGCGAGACCTCGTGGACCAGCCGGGACTTGCCGATGCCCGGGTTGCCGTAGATGTACATCACGCCGGGCCTCTCGTCGCTGTTAGAGTGTTCGATGAAGTTCCGGATACGCCGCAGCTCCTCCCGGCGGCCGATCAACCGGCCCTCGAAAAAACGACTCTCCCCGGTCCGTGACGCCGGCTCGACGACGCAGGTCTCGACGGGTCCGTCGAGGCCTTTCAGCCCGGCCCTGTCTATTCGCGCGACCTCGTACTCAACGGGAAGATGCCGCTTGACGTTGCTCCCGACCAGCACCTCGCCCCAGCCGGCCCGCTGCATCAGACGGGCTGCCAGGTTGACCGCGTCGCCCAGCGCCGTGTACTGGCAGCGCTTCGTCGAGCCGACGAAGCCGGTGTAGACTGTATCGCGGGAGATGCCGACACGCACCTGATCTTTGAACTCCGCCCGCACCCCGGCGGCGAAGTCCAGCGCCCGCTTGACGTTGTTCTCGTGGGAGCGCGGGGCGCCGAAGAAGCATGACAGGTGCGGCCCTTTGTCATCAACGATAAATCCGTTGAAGTAGCCGCCGTACTCGCGGCACAACGGCAGCACCGTTCGGGCGACCTCGTCCAGGTTCTCGAAGCCGACCTCCCGGCGCAGGGCGACGAAGACACTGACCACGTCGCGGAACTCGTCGCGCAGCCCGGGGCGTAGAGCCTCCGGCGAGGTGAAGGGTGCAACGAGACGCTTGCTCAGGCGGCGCAGACGCCTTTCCCCGCGGCCGCTGCCGTCGTCGGGATGATTCGTGACGCCGACGGCGGGGTAGTCGTCCGTCGTCACGATCTCCCCCGGCCGGCAGATCTTGTTCAGGGCCGCGCAACCGCTCAGTCCCTCCCCGGCGAAGTAGAAGCTCTTGTCGTTGCCGGCTCCCAGCACGCCCCACTCGATCAGACCGAAGGACAGGCCCAGCTTGGCCAGCACCTCACGCCGTCCGGCCGTCCCCTTTCGGCGCCGGTTGCGACGATCCAGCTTGTCGCGGATCGCAGCGGCCGTCCGCAGGGCTCCGGCGCAGACCCGCCGACGCGAGCCGTCACCCCGTGGGAAAAGGGCGATCAGCGAATCACCGGCGAAACCTGTGACGAAGCCGCCGCCGTCGTAGATGGCGGCGATCGTCGGTGTCAGCACGCCCTTGAGCAGCAGCGACAGCTCCTCGGCGCCCGCCCGTCCCCTGGTCTGCAGCTCCCGGGTGATCCGGGTGAAGTCGACGATGTCGAAGAACAGGACCGCAGCTTTGAATCCTCCGCCGCGCCGGCCGAGTTCGTCCTGTTCGACGATGAAACGGGGGACGATGTTCAGTCGGGACATCGAGACACCTTTCCCGGACGGCAGGGGTATCGAGCGGCCGCCGCCCTGGTGGCTGCTTGGTGGAGATTTTGTTTATCTCATCAATGATATACCCGCCGGGGAAGTCATTTCAACCGTTTTCACAGCGGCGGCACGTACGGATTCGGTGATAACAGAAGCGGACGCCCGGGGGCGCCCGCGAAATACTTGATTCAGCGTCCGGCTAGAGTGTCGGCTGGCCCGGTTTCCAATCCACCGGGCAGGCGGCGCCTGTCTGGTAGGCCGAGATCAGGCGCAGGGTCTCCTCGACGGAACGGGCCACCTTGGGTTCGGTGACCATGATCGCGCGGACCATGCCCTCGGGGTCGATGATGTAGGTACCTCGGGTGGCCACGCCGGAGTCCTTGAGGAAGGTGCCGTAGAGGCGGGAGATCGTGCCGTCTCGGTCGGTGAAGTGGGGGTAGGGCAGGTTGCCCAGGTCGCCCTTCTGCCACTCCTTGTGCTTCTCTAGCTCATCGGTGGAACCGGCGACGAAGACCGCGCCGAGCTCCTCGAGGCGGGCTTTGTTATCGCGGAAGGCCTTCAGCTCCGTCGGGCAGACCGGGCTGAAGTCGGCGGGATAGAAGAACAAGATGACCCATTTGCCGCGGTGCTCGGACAGCTTGAAACTGCTCTCGACGCCGTCGACCAGCGCTTTGGCGCTGAAGTCCGGAGCCTGGGTGCCGATGGGTAAAAGAGACATCATCCCCTCCTGGAATTGTCGCTGGGGTTGCTTGCGGGATATATCAGCCGCCTCCTTTTGAGACAATGTAACAATAGCACAAATATGCGCGAGTTTCAATTCTTTTCGCCCTGACCACCTCCGCCGCTGCTCGAAGATGTCGTCGACGGAGTGGTAGTCGGTGTACTGGATGGGATTAGGGGGAACCGGGACAGAGGGGGCGCCGTAGGGGATGCTCGACACCGAAGCGGTGATGATCGCGTAGGTCGAGCCACAGGGCGTTTCCTTTCTAAACACCGCTCTTCCATGTTCTCGACGTAGGTTCAGTTGTTGATGGTAATCCCTACCGGAAATAGATGCAAAACAACGGGTAACTGCGCGGGCGGGGATGAAGGTCCGGTGCGGGCATGCTGCCCCACGGATCGCGAGAGGGCGTTTTTCGATTGGTGGAACGTTATGCCGCTGCTGGACCGGTACAGAGGTCTGGCGCGGGTTTTTGCCCGCAGACCTCCCGCCGGGGGGAGGTCTGAGGAATGCAAGAACCGTGACGGGCCGGGGCTCAGTCAGTGGGCAACTGGCGACGACAAACGGCGCAGTCGGAGTCGACGGGTTCGCTCTCGGGGATCAGCTCCAGGGTGCTGTGCATCACCTGGTAGCGCTCCAGAAGCGCGGCGGCGAGCTCCCGGCGCATCGCGGCGGCACCCTGGACGGTCAGCGCTCCGGGCACGCGAAGTTGGGCGGTCAAGACGTTCATCTTACGGGTGACGCTCCAGAGGTGAAGGTCCTCGACGCCCAGCACACAGGGGTGGTCGAGCAGCAGGGCGCGGACCTCGTCGGGGTCCACCTCGCGCGGGGTGCCCTGGAGCAGGATATGCACGCTCTCGCGGATCAGGCCCCAGCTCCAGATAAGGATGACCACGGCGATGAGTAGCGAGAGCAGGGGGTCGAGGAGCCAGAAACCGGTGTAGCGCATCACCAGGCCGCCGACGACCACGGCGGCCGAGCTACCCAGGTCACCGGCAAGGTGGACCAGGGCGCTTTTGATATTCAGGTCGTCGCGTCCGGCGCGGAAGAGGATGAAGGCCGTGACGGCGTTGACCAGCAGGCCGACGCCTGCGACGATCAGCATCTCGCCGGTGCGCACGGGCTGGGGATCGAGGATGCCCTCGACAGCCTCGTAGACGATGAAGGCCACCACGGCCAGCACGGTCAGGCCGTTGAGCAGGGCGGCCAGGACCTCACCGCGGTGATAGCCGAAGCTGCGTCGGCCGTCGGGGGGGCGGTCGGCCCACCACATCGCCAGATAGCTGACCCCCAGGGCGAAGAGGTGGGTGAACATGTGGCCGGCGTCGGAGATCAGGGCCAGGGAGCCAGTCCACAGCCCGCCGATTACCTCGGCGACCATCGTCGTCCCGGTGAGCAGCAGCGCCCAGCGCAAGCGGCCGCGGTCGGCGGCGCGGTAGCCCTGGGCGTGGTCGTGAGCGTGGTTCTCGCCGGTATGGGGGTGGTGGTGTTTGGCCATGGGTTGATCGGGGGGAGCGGGTTTGATCGCTGGCTGGAATCGGAATGCGCTGAAGCTTCCGGGCGCTTGGCGCACTGCATAACCTGCATACCAGTTGCAGTGCTATTGGGCTCTCATCAATGATAAACGTCGTTCGTTCATTATCCAGGGTCACGCAGGTTTTTTCGTGATGGGAATATCATACGTACTTGAACAGAAATATATTACGAATAGCATGATAAAATAAGTATTATGATTGTGCTAGTTATCCTGTTTGTGTGTTGCCTGGTGGCATAAAACAGACGTACTAAAAGCGGACGCTTCCAATATAGCGCTCCGTATCGGGAAGTCGCGACTCCTGATTTGCATCCCAGGCAAAAGTGAGACTAAACGCTTTCATATAGTGACTTTAGCAGGTATGACAACTTTTTGTCTCGTCGAAAAACAGCCTTTCGTGAGATAGTTGTCAGCAGTTCCTTTCTAAACGCCGGTGTTTAGCGTTTTCGATGTAGGTTCAGTTTCAGGTGATGATCCCATCGTGATTTCTCGTCAGCCGATCCGATACTGGATTGGATCAAGGCGTTGTCATTGTGGGGGCCGCTTTATGGTCCTGTGAGGTTTACCGGCTGTTTCATCTCCTCGCAGTGCTTTGGGGACGTCAATAGCTTGTTGAGCTAAAGACGACTCCCGGACGTCTTTGGCGACGGCATTACCCGATGACCTCGAGTTCCGACAGCCCCCACCGAGGCGCGAGAATGGGAGCGAACCTTCATTCGTCCGGCGTTGGCACGTTTCTTGCGAGACCGCCGTCAGAGGTCCGGACCACGCCCCCCGGGCGCAACAAACGCGCCAACGCCTCGTCGCGGCGGGGATGAAACCGATTGGTGTGCCGGGGGACGGTCAGGTGAGGAGGCGGAGGAGCAGCTCGCCGAGGCCTCCGGCGTCGTGGGCGGCCAGGACGATATCGACGACGGTCAGGCCGGTCAGGATGACCACCTGTCCGGTGATCGTCGGGCGCTCGTTGCGCAGGGCGTCGCGGAGGCGGAACTCGCGGCCGCTTTTGGCGGGGTAGGGCGTCAGGCGGGGCAGCAGGCGGCGTACGGCGGCGGCGTAGGGCTTGTAGTCCTCGCCGAACTCGGCGAAGAGGAACTGCTCCTCGTAGCGAACGATCAGGTAGTAGTAAACGAGGTAGAACAGTGGCTGGAAGGCGATCAGCGGCCACCAGGCGCCGATGACGACGGTGCCCAGGACGATTACGGCGTTGAAGAGGTAGAGGGGGTTGCGCACGTAGGCGAAGGGTCCCCGCGTGCAGAGCACCTTGGCGCGCAGGTCCCGGGCCCGGGTGGCCCCGCCGGTGTAGCCGACGCCCCAGATGCGGCCGGCCTCGCCCAGCAGGATCAGGGGCAGGCCGACGGCCCAGCTCCAGGGTCGGGGGTCGGCGAAGAGCAGCAGCAGGATGACGAAGGGAACGGGGACCAGGCCGCGCAGTTTGAAGAGGACCCGTCCGGCGCGAACGGCTGCCGGGGCGTCGGGGGCGACGGCGTCGCCGATCTTGAGTTGGTCATCGGTCATCGGTTGCATCCGTTGGCGAAATGGATGTAAAAAACGGGGGCCGGGCGGCCCCCGTCGTCGGGGTTGGAAGGTTAGCGGACCAGGGCCACGCGACGCAGGAGGCTGCCCGAGGCGGTCTGCAGTCGCAGCAGGTAGACGCCGGCGCCGACGTCGTCCAGGGAGCAAGTCAACTCGTGACGGCCGGTGGTGAGCCGGCCCGCCGAGAGGGTGCGCACCCGGCGGCCGGCCAGGTCGTAGAGGGCCACCAGGACGTCCTCGGCGGCGTCATCGACCGAGAGCTCGAACTCGATGTTGAGCGCCCCGACGGTGGGGTTGGGGTAGGGCTCGGCGAGGAGGGTGTGGCCCGCGGAGGTGGGCGCGCCGGTGGTCTCGACGGGACCCAGCCGGGTGACGCGGCCCGAGGCGTCGGTGACCTCGAAGAGGTAAGCTGATGCGTAGTCGCGGTCAAGGAAGGAGCCGACGGCGTCGGTCAGCGGCAGCTCGTTGAGCGGAGCGCCGTGGGAGAGGGAACTGTCTCCGTCTGCACGGAAGATGTCCAGGGCGGCGAAATCGCCGGAGACGTCCCAGCTCAGCATCACGCCGTCCTCGCCGCTGACGGCGGAGAGGGTGGCGTCGTCGATGTCGACCTCGTAATCGACGACATAGATTTCATCGAGCCAGACGCCCTGGTAGACGTCGTCGGAATCGGAACGGAAGAGCAGGCGCAGTCGGGCGGTCTCGCCCTCGTGGGAGGACAGATCACTGGTGCGGCGCATCCACTGTGGATCGGGGGCGCCGGAGATGGTGTGGAGTGTGGTCCAGGTGTCTTCGCCCGCGTACTGGATCTGCAACTGGCACATGTCCCGGCCGCCCTCGAGCTGGAAGTAGACCCAGGCGGTCATGATGTTGTGTTCGGAGTCGATGTGGAAGGGCATGGAGACCAGGGAGCAGTCCAGGTTGGCGTCGTAGCCTCCCCCGGCGTTGTTGGGGCTGAAGGAGTACTGGCCGTAGAGGGCCTGCTCGTCGTTGACGGCCCAGGTGTTGTCGCCGTTGGCCTCGTAGCGCCAGAGGCGGTCGATGCCGAACTCGCAGTCCTCGGCCAGGCCGTAGCCGGGCACGAAGAGCTCGAGGTCCTCCTCGAGGGTGTAGGGGTTGGCGGCGTCGAAGCTGACGGTGAGGGGGAGCCCCTGGGGCTCGGGGCAGCCGCCGTCAACGCTGACGGTGAACTCGGCGGAACCGGCCTCGAGGGGGGCCAGGTTGCCCAAGCTGTCGGAGCCGTCGACGATGGTCACCTCGCCCGAAGTGCTGGTCAGGGTGGCGTCGAGGCTGGTGGCGGTTACCAGGCTGGGGTTGTATACGTCGCAGTAGACTGTGATGGTCTCGCCGGGCTCGACGAGGCCGTCGCCGTCGCCGGCGGAGTCGTCGATATCGTAGCCGT
>WJMB01000008.1 GCA_014728185.1 Candidatus Coatesiibacteriota bacterium | reverse complement strand
CTACGACGAGGCCGACCGCGACCTGCTTCAACTGGTCTCCCACCAGATCGCCAACGCCGTCGACGAGCTCCAGGCCGAGGCCGCCCTCAAGCGCAGCGAGGAGCGCTTCAAGCTGGCCGCCCGGGCCACCAGCGACGTCATCTACGAGTGGGACGCCAAAAACAACGTCCTCGCCTGGTACGGCGACATCGACACCATCCTGGGCTACACCCCCGATGAGATCGAACGCCGCGGCGAGGGCTGGTGGGGCCTGATCCATCCCGAGGAACGGGAGCGGATGCTCCAGCGCCTCGGGGAGGCGCGCCGCGACGGCGAGCACGTCGACAGCGAATACCGGGTGCGGGCCAAGGACGGCTCCTGGCGCTACTGGGCCGATCACGGCATCATCGTGCTCGACGACGACGGCGAGCTGGAGTACCTCATCGGCGCCGGCTCCGACGTCACCGAACGCCGCCTGGCCGAGCGGGCTCTGCGGGAGAGCGAGCGCTTCAATCGCGCCGTCATCGAGCACCTGCCCATGGGCATCAGCGTCCGCGACCCCAAGGGCCGCCTGCTGGTCTGCAACGAGACCTGGAAGCGCATCTGGGCCAAGCAGGACACCGACATTGAAGAAGACCTCCGCGAGCGCGACGGCTTCGCCTTCGACGACCGCGACCGCTACCTCTCCGGTCATCTGCCCCAGATCCGCCAAATCTATGAGAAGGGCGGCCACCTTTACCTGCCCGAGCTCAAACCCACCGATCCGCCGCCCGGCGCGGCGCAGTGGGTCTCCCAGCACTTCTACGCACTGACCGACGAGGCGGGCGAGGTCGAACGGGTGGTGATCCTCACCGAGGACATCACCGAGCGCAAGCTGGCCGAGCAGAAGGAGCTGGAGTACATCACCGATCTGTCCACCCTCACCGATACCGCCCTGGACTTCGTGCGGATGGACCCCGGCGAAGACCTGTTCGCCTATCTGGCGCGGCGGCTGAGCGAAATGCTCGACGGCGCCCTGGTCAGCGTTTCCGAGTACGAGAACGATAATCAAACCATGCTTATCCGGGCGCTGGACTGCGCCGATGAAAGGGTTCGGGACCTCATCGGTCACTTCAGCACCGATCCCCGGGGGATGACCTACTCCCTCCCCGATGAACGCAACCTGAAAAGCCTGCGCGGCGAGCTGCAGCTCTACCCCTTCGAGCCCCGGGTGCTGGAGAAGTGGGGCGTGGATAACGACCTGGCCCAGGCGATGAAAGAGGGCCTCGGCGTGGAGCAGATGGCCTCCATGGGTCTGGTGCGCGAGGGCGTGCTCTACGGCATGGTCGATATCGCGCTGCCCGGCGGCTCCACCCTCGACAAGCGTGGCATCGTCGAGACCTTCCTCAATCAGGCCTCGGTGGCCCTGCAGCGCATGCTCTCCGAGCGCGCCCTGGCCGAGAGCCGCGAGGCCCTGCGCCAGTATGCCGAGAACGTCGCCGACGTTCTCTACCGGATCAACATCGCCCAGGACCGCATCGAGTTCATCTCGCCGGCGGTCCGCCGGGTGCTGGGCTACGAGGTCGAGGAGGTCATGTCCCGCCCCGGCCATGAATACGCCGTCGTCCTGCCCGAGTCCGAGCGCGAGGGCTTCCTCGCCAAGCTGCGCGGGTTCATCGCCGCCGGCCCCACCGAGGAGCCCCTGGTGCTGGAGAGCCGGATGCGGCGCAAGGACGGCCGGGAGTTCTGGGCGCGGCACTCCATCCGCTTCGAGTGGAACGACACCGGCGAGGCCGTGGCGGCCAGCGGGATACTCTCCGACATCACCGAGCGCAAGAAGACCGAGCTGCGCCTGGCCGCCAGCGAGCTGCGCTTCCGCCGCTTCGCCGGAGCCGTCACCGATCTGATCTACCGCTACAACTACCGCAGCCGCAGCTACGACTTCGTCAGTCCCTCCTGCGAGAAGCTGACCGGTTACAGCGTCGAGGAGTTCTTCGCGGGTGGAGGCGAATTCTGGCGACGCCTGATCCATCCCGACGACGTGGACCGGGTCTACACCGAACTCGACGTCCACACCTCGCACCGGATCAAGCAGACCCGCTTCAGCCTGGAATACCGCCTGCTTCACCGAGACGGCCACACGATCTGGGTCAACGAGCGCGGCGACTTCGAGCTGGACGAACACGGCGAGGTGCGCAGTTATAACGGCGTGGTGCGCGACATCACCGAGACCAAGCGCGCCGAGGAGGCTCTAGCGGCCAGCGAGCGCACCTATCGCAGTCTCTACGATACGACGATGGCCCTGGCCGACAAGGACGAGCTGGACGCCGTCCTCGACGTCCTGGTGCCCCAGGCCAGCGATCTGCTCGGCGCCCGGCACTGCACCTACTACCGCCTGCCACCGGACCGGGAAATCCTCATCCCGCTCAAGACCACGTCCTCGGAGACCTACGAGCAGGTAATGGATTACCGGGTGCCGCTGGGCTTCGGCCTGACCGGCCGCACCGCCCTAACCGGCGAGGGCTCTTACGTCAACAGCGATGACAGCGACCGCTCGGTGATCAGGCAGATCCCGGGGACGTCCTCGAAGATGGACGAATACGAATCGCTGATCTGCGAGCCGATCAAGGACGGAAACCGTGTCGTGGGCGTGCTGACGCTGAGCAAACTGCACACGGGGTTCGACGACCGCGATCAGGATATCCTGCGCATCTTCGCCCGCATGGTCTCCATCGCCGTAAAACGCGCCGACAACCTGCAGGCCCTGGCCGACTCGGAGAACACCTACCGGGTGCTCTACGAGACGATGATGGACCTGGCCGACCGCACCGAGCTGGGTGAAATCCTGGGCATCCTGGTGCGGCGAGCCGCCACGCTGTTGGAGGCCGACGCCTGCACCTACTACCGTTACCATACAGACCCCCACCGGCTGCGCCCCCTGGAGACCAGCCATGAGGACTCCCGGGAGAAGCTGGCGGATTACACGATAGTCCTGGGCGATGCGCTGGTGAAGCGCTGCCTCAGGCAGGGCGGCGGCGGCGTCTATAACCAGGACGATACCAAACCCGCCGAACTGCGCCCCCTGCCCGGCCTCGACGAGACCGAATCAGCGGACAGCTCGCTGATCGTCGAGCCGGTCTTCCACGGGCGGGAATGTCTGGGCGCCATGCTGCTGCACAAGATCGAGGAGCGGTTCGACGAACAGGACCGCGAGGTGATCCGGCTGTTCGCCCGCATGGCCGCCATCGCCGCCAAACGAGCCGAGAACACCGAGGCGCTCAGCGAGAGCGAGGAGACTTACCGCCGCGTCTACGAAACCACCCTGGCCCTGGCCGACACCGAGGAGCTGGTCCAGTCCATCGAGGTGATCAGTGAGCAGGCCTCCCGGCTGATCGACGCCGCGGTCTGCATCTTCTACCGCTTCGACGCCGAGCGCCGGGTGTTGGTGCCCCTCTACACCAACGAGCCCGTGGAGCGCGAAGAGGTCCTGGGCTTCGAGGTCCCCCTGGACATGGGCCTGACAGGCCTGGTGGCCCGACAACGCAAGGCGGCCTACTCGAACTACAACGAGGGGCGACGACCCATCGCCACCATCCCGGACACCGCCAACCACACGCCGCACAACTCGCTGATCTCGGTGCCGATCATGGACGAAGAGGAGCTGTTGGGGGTGATGACCCTGATCGCCCCGGACCGCATCTTCACCGACGACGACCTGGAGCGGCTGAAGATCTTCACCCGTCAGGCCGAGATCGCCATCAAGCGCGCCCGCTATCTGGCGGCGCTGGCCGCCGGCGAGGAGACCTACCGGCGTCTCTACGACACCACCCTGGTCCTGGCCGATGAAACCGAGCTGCAGCCCGCCGCCGCCGCCATCTGCGCCCAGGCAAAACAGACCCTGGACTCCCGCTTCTGCATGTTCTTCCGCTACGACGAGCACCGCGACGAACTCGTCGTGCTGGAGGTTTCCACCCCGGAATCCCGCGAGGAGCTGCTGGGCTTCCGGCTCAAGCCGGGCGAGGGCTTCGCCGGGCTGGTGGCCCAACGGCGCCGCGGCGGCTACAGCAACTTCGACGACGAAGAGCGCCCGATGAAACACGTGGACGGCACGCCGCCCGAGGACGACGATAAGCAGAGCATCCTGGCCGAGCCCGTCGTCGACGGCGACAACCTGCTGGGCGTGATAAGTTGCGGCGTCTTCGATCGACGCTATAACGACGAAGACCTGAACCAGCTCCGCGTCTTCGCCCGCCTGGCGGCCATCGCCGTCAAGCGCAACGAATACCTCACGGCCCTGGCCGACAGCGAGCAGGTCTACCGCCGGCTCTACGAGACCACGCTGACTCTGGCCGACAACGACAACCTGACCGAGGTGCTGGCCACCATCGGCGCCAACGCCACCCACATGCTGGAGTCGCTGTTCTACATCTGCTACATCTTCGACGAGGACGATCAGGTGCTGCGGCCGATCCACACCGACGCCTACAGCGAAAAACCAGGCGAGCCGGAGAAGATCTACGAGTTCCGTCTCGAGCTCGGCGAGGGCCTGGCCGGGCGCGTGGCCCTGGAGCGCCGCGGAGATTACGCCAACTACAACGATCCCGAGCGTCGGGTCAGCTACATCAACGGCACCAACACCAACACCGACAACATCCAGTCGGTCATCGCCGAGCCGATAACCGACGGCGACAAACTGCTGGGCGTGTTGACCGTGGGCCAACTACGTCGAGTCTACAATGACGAGGATCTGGACAAACTGCGCATCTTCGCCCGTCTCTCCGCGGTGGCCCTGCTGCGGGCCAGCAATCTCAAGGCCCTGGCCGAGAGTGAGGAGAAGCACCGCACGCTGGTCGAGCAGGCCACCGACGGGGTGCTGATTATCCAGGACGGGGTGGTCAAGTTCGCCAACACGGCCATGGAGCGGATGGCCGGCTACACTCGCGAGGAAATCCTGGGCACCGAGTTCACCCGTTACATCGCCCCGGAGTTCCTCGAAACCGTCGCCGACCACTACACCCGGCGGATGCGCGAAGAGGACGTCCCCGGGATCTACGAGATCGAGGGCGTCACCAAGAGCGGCCGGCGCATCCCCCTGGAGCTCAACGCCGGGACCATCACCTACATGGGCCAGAAGGCCGACCTGGTGCTCATCCGCGACATCACCGAGCGCCGGGCGGCCCGGGAGCGTATCCGCCAGCTCAACTCGACCCTGCGCGCCATCCGCGACATCAACCAGCTCATCACCGTGGAGAAGGACCCGCTGCGCCTGATCCAGGGGGCCTGCGATAACCTGACCCACAGCCACTATGACGGCGCCTGGATCGTGCTGACCGACGATGCGAAACGGCCCGTTCAGATGACCTATCGCGGTCCCGGAGAGATCGACGCCGAGAAGGGTTCATCACTGCGAGACAAGGAGCTGCCGCGCTGCATCAGAAAAACGATGGAAGGCGGAAACGAAATCGTCGTCGATGAATGCTCCGGTTGTCATCACTGCGACACCGACCAGGGGGGGTACGTGGCGGTGCCGCTGGAGTACGAGAAACGGACCTTCGGCTACCTGGCCGTCGGCGTGCGCGGCGAGCGGCGTCCCGACGACGAGGAGCGCACCCTGCTGGCCGAGCTGGCCGTCGACCTGGCCTTCGCCCTCTACTCCGGTGAGCTGGAGCGCACCCGGGAGATCGCCGAGCGCCGCTCCCGCTACTACGTCGAGCACATCTCCGAGGGGGTCTGGTGTTACGAGATCCCGCCGCTGAGAGTCGACGAACTGACCGAGGAAGGCGTGGAATCCCTCCTCACCGGGATCTGCGTCGAGTGCAACCAGGCCCTGGCCGAGATGCAGCAGCGCTCCCGCGAGGAGCTCCTGGGCGGCACCTGGCGCGACAACCTCAGCGACCCGGCGGCCCTGCTGCGCCAATTGAAGCGCTTCGTCGCCAACGACTGCCGCCTCGACAACCAGGTCTTCAGCGAGGAGCGCGAAGGTGAGCTGCGCTGGTACATCGCCAGCATGTTCGGCGAGATCATCGGTGACCACCTGGTACGCATCTGGGGCCGCCAGCTCGACATCACCGACCAGCGTCGGGCCGAGGCCGAGCGCGATCGCCATCGCCGCGAGGTCCAGGCCATCTTCGACAACATGGACATCATGCTCTGGAGCATGCGCCTGGACGACGAGGGCTTCCTCTACTACGAGCAGGTCAACCGCCCCTTCGCCGCCGTGGAGGGCAAGGATCCCGAGCACTACAACGGCCGGCGCATCGTCGATATCGCCACCGAGGCCCAGGTCGAGGGTATGCGCAGGCGCTTCGAGCATATCCGCGACGGCGAGGTCCACACCTACGAGCTGGCTTTCGGCAAAGGCGCCGGTCGACGACACTTCGACATCCGCCTGATCCCCCTGCCCAACCCCGACGGCGAGGTGCGCTGGTTCATCGGCACCGCCATCGACATCACCAAGCGCCAGCAGGCCCTGGAGGCCCTGCGTGAAAGCGAGGAACGCTACCGCGCCTTCACCGAGGAGGCGATGGTCGGCGTCTACATCATCTCCAATGATCGTTACCTCTTCGTCAACGCGCAGATGGAGCACATCACCGGCTACAGCCGTGAGGAACTCCTGGAACTCGACCCCTTCGAACTGGTAGTCGAACAGGACCGGGAGTTCGTCGCCCGGCGCAGTGAGGCCGCGAACCGCGGCGAGGACCAACCCCGCGAGTACTCCCTGCACATCCGCCGCAAGAGCGGCGAGATCCGCACCGTCGACGTCCGTGTGCGGCAGATCACCCTGGAGGGCGAAACCGCCGTGCTGGGCAACCTGGTCGACGTCACCGAGCGGCGCCGCGCCGAGGAGGCCTTGGCCGAAAGCGAGCAGCGCTACCGCTCGATCTGGAACAAGTCGCCCATCGGCATCTGCCTGACCAATCGCGCCGGCGAGCTGACCATCGTCAACCCGGCCCTCTCCCAGATCCTGGGTTACGAGGAGGGCGAACTCGAGGGACGCCGCTTCTACGACATGATCGTCACCCCGGCCCAAGCCGTCGAGGGGGATGAAGAGACGGGAATGGGCGACCTTCTGGGCCGCACCCTGGACACCCAGAGTTACCGCGAGAAGTTCTCGCTATTCAGCGGCAAGCCCACCGAGCTGATGATGGCCGCCAAGGACGGCCGATCGATCCCCGTCGAGTTCACCATCGACTTCATCAACCGCGAAGGCTCCGTCCAGTACATGATCGCCCTGGTCAACGACATCACCGAGCGCAAGCGGGCCGAGGAGGCCATGGCCAACTACCGCGCCGACCTGGAGCGCGAGGTCGCCGCCAAGACCGAGCAGCTCTCCACGGCCCGGCGCTACCTGCGCGACGTCATCGACTCCTCGGGCGAGTTCATCACCGTCTGCGACGCCGAGGGACGCCTGGAGATCATCAACCGCACCGCCGCCGAGTCCCTGGGCTACACCGAGGAGGAACTCCTCGGCGAGCCGATCGGTATGCTCTACTACCAGAAGGACCTGCCCCTGGTCGAGGAGATGACCCACCGGATGATGCAGGGCCACGGCACCATCGTCACCCAGGTCAACGTGCGCAGCCGCGGCGGCTCGCCGATCTCCGTCGAGCTGTCCCTCTCGCCGATCCTTGACCACCAGGGCCGCTTCATCGGCTCGGTGGGCATCGGCCGCGACACCCGGGAGATCGAAAACCTGCGCAAGGCCCTGCTGCAGTCGGAGAAGCTGGCCGCCACCGGCAAGTTGGCCGCCAGCATCGCCCACGAAGTCAACAACCCCTTGGGCGTTATCAAGAACTATCTGCAGATCGCCAAGATGGACTTCGACGAGCAGGGCGATAACTACCGCCTGCTGGGCATCATCGAGGAGGAGATCCAGCGCATCGCCCGCATCATCAAGGGGCTGCTGGACTTCTACCGCCCCGAGAGCACCAACGTCAGCTCCACCAACCTCAACCGCCTCATCGAAGACCTGCTGCTGCTGGTCGGTATCCAGCTCGAGCGACGCGACATCCGCGTCGAGAAAGACCTGGACCCCCAGTTGTCCCTGGTGATGGTCTCGCCGGACCAGTTCCGCCAGATAATGCTCAACATGGTCACCAACGCCCAGGACGCCATGCCCGAGGGCGGGGTGCTCAGCCTGACCAGCCAGGTCCAGGGCGACCGCGTACTGGTGAAGATCGCCGACACCGGCGTGGGTATCGACCGCGAGCACCTGCCCTACATCTTCGACCCCTTCTTCACCACCAAGGGCCGCAAGGGCACCGGCCTGGGTCTCTCGGTCAGCTACGGCATCATCCACAACTTCGACGGCGACATCAAAGTCGAGAGCACCCCGGGCGAGGGAACAACCTTCACCATCACCCTGCCGGCGTCCGGAGGACCCGCCGATTCCGAGGATTACTAGCCCCGGATCACCGCTCCGGCTACAACTTGCCCCCCGAACCGGGCTAATCGAGGACGCTGCACAGGCGGAACCTGGACCGACTTCGATAATCCAGAGAGCCGCATCAGCTTGCAGAACGGCGAGCGGGGTGCGAGGTGCGGCTAGCACCTTGGCTGACTGAGACAACCCCGCCGGCCAGCTCATCGAGAATAACTGATTGCTTACAGCCGCCCCGTTGACGGGCCTCGGGCTATCATCCTTTATCGGCCCGGCCGAAGACAGCCGCCGGCGGCGACCTTGAAGCATCAAGTGAGATTATCCAACCTCACCGGCGGGCCGCTCACAATGAAGCGCACTTTTAACCTTGTCATCTTTCGTCTATACTTGTTAATGTTCAAAGGTTGAAAGATGACGTAGCATGGGTGTGGCGGGATACCCTCCCCGGACTTGGCGAAGCAGATCCGGTCTCGGTCCACGGCAGCCCTTCAACGATGGGTCACAACCCTCCGGCCGATCCTCCAGCCGGCCCAACAGGTGCAATAAAAAACGAGGCGAACCGACGGCGATGTCGATGGATGTACAACAGACCTACAACAAGCGTGTGCGGCGCGTGGCGCCGACGGTGGAGCGCATCCTGGTCATCGACGACGAGCGCCGGATGTGCGAATCGATCCGCATCCTTCTCGAGAAAGAAGGCTACCGGGTCGTTACCGCCGGCGACGGCGCCGAGGGTATCGAGATCCTCAAGGAGCAGCGCTTCTCCCTGGTTATCGTCGATCTGATGATGCCCAAGGTCGACGGCTTCGAGGTACTCTCCTACGTCCGCCGCAACCTGCCCCAGACCCTGGTCATCGTCATCACCGGCTACTCGTCGATGCGCTCCTCCATCGAGGCCCTGCGCGGCGGTGCCTACGACTACCTCACCAAGCCCTTCGATTTCGACATCTTCAAGCTGACCGTCGAGAAGGCCCTCGACAAGCTGCGCATCCAGCGGCTCAACGACGAGTTCATCTCGATGATCACCCACGACCTGAAGAACCCGCTGACCTCGATCATCGGCTATTGCTCGCTGCTGCTCTCCGGGGCCTACGGCGAGGTCGTCGAGGCGATGCAACCACCACTCAAGGGGATCAACACCAACGCCGAGCGCCTGCTGGACCTGATCAACGACTTCCTGGTGGTCAACAAGATCTCCGCCGAGGGGCTAAAGCTGGAGAAGCAGAGCCTGAAGCTCAACAACCTGCTGCAACACCTGGCCGACAGCGTCCAGGCCCAGATGGAGATCAAGAAGATCAAGCTGGAGCTCGGACTGGATTCGGACATTCCCTCCGTGGAGTGCGACCCGCTGCAGATCGAGCGCGTGGTCAACAACCTGCTCTCCAACGCCATCAAGTTCACCCCCCTGGGCGGGCACATCGGCATCACCAGCGGCTATGACGATGACTGGATCTGGTTCAGCGTCAGCGACTCCGGACCGGGCATCGAGCCCGAGAAGCAACAGAGCATCTTCGAGAAGTACTCCCGCGTAGATCGCAAGGTCGAGGGCACCGGTCTGGGGCTGTTCATCACCAAGAGCATCGTTGATCTCCACCAGGGAACGATCGACGTGGAAAGCACCCTGGGCGAGGGCGCCAGCTTCACCGTCCACCTGCCGCGCCACCCCGCGCAGAACGACGGGGAAGCCAACGGCGACGACGGCCGCCCACCCGCTCCGGCCTGATGAAAACGGCGCCGCCGTGTTACAATCACCAAGCTTTGCCCTCATCGTCGCGGCCTGCCAGTCAGGCTGTCTTTGCATTCTCCTTCGACCAGCATGGGCGGGCGCTGTTCAACAGGATCCGCCGGCCCGCTGTCGGTCAGGCCGGAAACGGCAATGTATTCTCGATCTCATCCGGTTCGGCAGTGGGGCCGGGAATATCACGGGAATCAGGGCCGTCAACTTGGGTGACAGAGCGTTCCCGACGGACGGAAACGCTCGCTAGCCCCGGATGTTGGCCCTTCTTCCAGTGATAATCCCCCTCACGTTGATGGCGTGGGCGGTGTCGATGGAGACTTGGCGAACCGCCCCCCATCAGCCTGGTTCAGTATGAACACCCTCCAGTATGCCTTGACCTATAAAGCACTAGGCATCATGTAACCTGATCGGACCAATTGAGCAGTGCATCCTGCAGGTAGTCGAGCGTGTTTTCATCGTTTCTGTGGTTGAATCGGAACGACCTTTCTCTGATAAAGAGCCTGAAGTTGCGTTTGAACCCACCGTGATAGGCTTTGAGGCGGCGTTTGGCGTAGCCCTGGAAGCTCTCTAGGCCGTTGATATGCACCTTGCCGTCGACAAGGGTAATGTCGTGGTTGATGCGCCTGTGGTGGAAACCATTGAGCGAGAGCTTGTTATAGGCTTTCCAGCCGCCGGAGTAGACGATCTATTCCACCTCGAGCTTCTCCAGCTCGGCCTCGCGATCGGCGGCGATGCGCTCCCTTAGTCGATTGTACCATTTGGATACTGTTTTCGCGGACAGGCCGACAGCTCTCGCCGCGGCTGCCGCGGGAACGCTCAGCCAAAATAAGCGAGCTATCTCTTTATGCTTTTCTTTAGATAGCTTTGTATATCTTGGCCGGTGGG
>WJMB01000101.1 GCA_014728185.1 Candidatus Coatesiibacteriota bacterium | reverse complement strand
GCACGCCGCCGCGCACTGCTGCAAGAAACGTGCCAACGCCTACCCGCTCGAACGTCGAGGGGTATGGAGGGTCGTCGGGCGGTTTACAAAGGTCTCGCCCGTCGTCGGTGTGCTAAACGGCCGGGAGAGCGGCCGTTTACGCAGACTTCCAGAGCGGTTACGCTACCCGGAACGGGTGAAATACAGTGTCAAAACCCGCCGGCGTCGGCGGCATCCTCGGGGCAGACCACGCAGTAGATGCTGGTCACCTCGCCTTCGCGCTCGGTGACGGCCTCGCGCACGGCGTTGATCACCGTTTCCTTGTCTTGGGCGTCCTCGATGAAGCCGACGAAGGTGTTACGGGGGCAGAGGTGCTGGATGCCGTCGCCGGGCCAGTTGTCGGCCAGGCCGAGGGCGCGGACCGCTTCACGGGCCGCCTCATGGTGCTTGGTGCTGCCGTCGCGTAGATCGTAGGTAACCATGGCGAATTTCATCTTGTTCCTGTCCCTGAATTGTTAGTTTTCTTGCAGTTGGCTTTCTAAGTGACTAGATGAATTATAACTCGTCGCGGGGACCGCTGTAAACCGACTCCGGCGCGCTATTACTCTGGTGAAAGCGCCGGGCGCTTTCTAGGTCGCGGTGCACACCGTCAGCGCAGCGCAACCAGGGCACCCGCACCCGGGAGCTGTCCACCAGCAACCAAACAGCCAACAAAACGACGCTGTGTGCGGAATCATCCACACCGTCATTTTATCCCCGGACCGGGACAGAACCGGACACGGCGCTCGCGTTGACCGCCCCCGCCGCGACTGCTATCATCTTGGGGTCCAACAAGACGCGAACCCCGTCGGGGTCGGCGATATTATTCCGTTCAAAACAAAGGAGTTAACGCGATGCCCGAAACAAAACATTTCAAGAACTACATCGGCGGCAAGTGGGTCGAGTCCGCCACCGGCGAGCGCTACGAGAACCGCAACCCCGCCGACACCGACGACGTCGTCGCCACCCACTGCAAGTCCGACGGCCGCGACGTCGAGGCCGCCGTGGCCGCCGCCAAGGAAGCCTTCAAGAGCTGGCGCCTGGTCCCCGCCCCCGAGCGCGGCCTGATGATCCACAAGGTCGTCGAGGTCCTCAAGCGCCGCAAGGAGGATGTCTCCCAGATGATGACCCGGGAGATGGGCAAGGTCATCGCCGAGACCCGGGGTGACACCCAGGAGGCCATCGACTGCGGGATGTACGCCGCCGGTGAGGGCCGCCGGCTCTTCGGCCGCCACACCCCCGTCGAGATGCCCGACAAGTTCGGCATGGCCATCCGCCGGCCCGTCGGCGTCTGCGGCATGATCACCCCCTGGAATTTTCCGATAGCAATTCCATCGTGGAAGATGTTTCCGGCTTTAATCTGCGGCAACACCTGCGTCATCAAACCGGCCACCCTGACCCCGGCCAGCGTGGGCAACTTCATCGAGGCCTTCGAAGAAGCCGGCTTCCCGCCCGGCGTGGTCAACATGGTCACCGGCGGCGGCTCGACGGTCGGCAAGGCCATGGTCGAGCACCCGGACATCAACCGCATCTCCTTCACCGGCTCCGTCGAGATCGGCAACCTGCTGGCCGGCCAGTGCGGAGCCGTCGGCAAACCATTCTCCGCCGAGCTGGGCGGCAAGAACGCCCAGATCGTCATGCCCGACGCCGACATGGACCTGGCCATCGACGGCGCGCTCTGGGGCGCCTTCGGCACCACGGGCCAGCGCTGCACCGCCACCAGTCGCCTGATCCTCCACGAAGGCATCCACGACGAGTTCGTCGAGAAGCTCATCGCCCGGGCCAAGCGGCTCAAGGTCGGCAACGGACTCGACGAGTCCGTCGACATGGGACCCGCCGTGAGCGAAGACCAGCTCAAGACCGACCTCCACTACATCGACGTCGCCGCCAACGAGGACAAGGCCGAGCTGGTCCTCGGCGGCAAGCGCCTCACCGGCGGCGCCTACGACAAGGGCTACTTCATCGAGCCCACCATCTTCACCGGCGTAACTCCTAAGATGCGCCTGGCCCAGGAAGAGGTCTTCGGCCCCGTCCTGGCCGTCCTCAAATTCAGCGAGTTCGAAGAAGCCGTCGAGATTCTCAACGACACCGAGTTCGGCCTCTCCTCGTCGCTCTACACCCGCGACGTCAACCGCGCCTTCCGGGCCATCCGCGACATCGAGGCCGGGATCACCTACATCAACGGCCCGACCATCGGCGCCGAGGTGCACCTGCCCTTCGGCGGCGTCAAGGGCACCGGCAACGGCCACCGCGAGGCCGCCTGGACCGTGCTGGACTTCTACAGCGAGTGGAAGACCGTCTACGTCGACTACTCGGGCAAGCTGCAACGCGCCCAGATCGATAACAAGTAATCGCTTCCCCTTCCTCCCCCCCCCTGGGGGGAGGATCGAGGAGGGGGGCCAGGGCAAGGTGATTGCCGAGCAGAGCATCAAAAACACAGGACGGGATTCCGACCCCCGCCCAAACACCATATGACACGTAGGGCGGGGTCTCCGCCCCCGCCGTTTGTTCAATACCCGATGGGGCGACCTCGGGGCGTGATTTTCCTGCGACCCATCGCGTTTTGATGACTATGGTCTGTTGATTTACCTTGAAGTATGACGTAATATGACCTTTTCCTTTGTCCGCAAACAAAAGGATTTAAGATGGAAATAAAAGAGGCTTTTGTAAAAAAGAAGCATATATCTATTGCAAAAGCAATATTGAGGGATGATTATAATGACAAATATGATGAAATTAATTCGTTAATGGATAGAAAAGGTGGGGTAAATCATAGATATAATCATGGACACAATAAAGAAATGGAAGATATGGTTCTAGAAAAATATGGCGAAATTGGGAGACAAGTATTTATAATCCATATTTTAGCCGACAGATATCTTGATAGCGCTGTTGAAGCAATTCAAGTACAACTGGGAAAAATATATAGAGGTGAAAGTTCAGTACCTTATTATGATAAAG
>WJMB01000100.1 GCA_014728185.1 Candidatus Coatesiibacteriota bacterium | reverse complement strand
CGGTGGCGAGATGTACAACTGCCCCCGCGCTGTCTGGTTCGTGATGCCCTTCGACGGCACCATCATCACCGCCCGCACGGGTCTGGGTACCGACGGCACCAGCGACGCCTACGACATCATCTTCTGTGACCGCGGCACAGACGGCCTGCCCGACGAGTCCACCATCTACGGCACACTCAACCACCCCGGCGGCGCCTCGGCCCCCGGCTGGGAAGATGTCGACGTCAGCTCGCTCGATGTTGAACTAACCAGCGGTGACGAGTTCTACTACGTCTTCAAGCCCGCCAACGGCTCCACCCCCTCGATGGTTCGCGACGTCTCCGGCGATCCCTCGCACAACGCCTGGTTCTCGAGCGGCACCTGGAAAACCTCCAGCCTGCCGCCGTACCATATGCGCGTGGTCGTCGAGGACGATTCCGGCTCCCGAGTCGAGCTCTCCAGTTGGGGCGAGGTCAAGACCCTCGACTAAGTGCAACGACATAGATCTTCGCATTTGGGCGGCCCCAAACGGGACCGCCCTTTCCTTATCTGCTGCTCTAATCATGATGACACCATCATCTCCGATATGCCGGTCATCACCGCTGAACGAGCCTGACATCCGCTGCTTTGAAGAATGTTTGCAACAAGCCACCAGTTCAATAAGGTGGGTTACTGTCGCGATCGACCAGCACTCACAAAATTACATCAGCCCAGAATACCCAAATAAAAAGGAGCCCGGCGAAGCGGGCTCCCAAAAACAGTCGCATATCACTGTCACTTATCGTAAGGGCCAAAAACCAGCTTATCCCCCCGCCTAGTCGTGATAGAAATCGGCCAGGGTTTCGTACTCTCCGGTATTCGGGTTCTGCTCGTCGCCGAGTTGGCGGGCCTTGCCGGCGGCGTCCACCGCGCATTCGATGTTGCCTTCGGAGTCGGTGTAGCAATAATGGCGGCCCAGACAGTCCTGGCCCTCGCCGACCTCGGGACAGATGAAGATGGCGGGGTCGACGCCCATCTCGACGAGCTCCTCGGCGTTGGGGTGGGTGTCGGAGTAGTGGAGCATACCGACGACGGGATCGCCGAAGACATCGTGGACCGGGGTGTCGGTGTCCTCACCGATACCGCGCTCGACGGCGCCCTGGTTCTCCAGGGTCAACCAGAGGAAGGTCGCCTGCTCGATATTGCGCTGGTTCTCTTTGCAGAAGGCGGTCATGGTCGCGGAATCGAACTCGGCGAAGTTGGGCTGGATGACCGAGAAGATGATGCCGCCCAGGGCGACGAAGACGAGAACCTCGACCCAGGGAAAGTGCTTCTTCTTCTGTTTGACCTGTTCCTCGCTCATCTAGAACTCCTCTAGATCGGTGGCATGGTCGCGGGGACCTTGGTTATTCCAGGGTGTGTGAGTACTGGGCGTTGGGGTCGAGTCGTTCGCCCTTGGAATCGGTGGCGCACTCGACATCGCCGGTCACGCCGCGCAGGGCGTAGTCCATCCCCAGGGGCTCGTCCTCGTCGAGGCGCTCGGGGCAGAAGAAGATCTCTTCGGGAGCGCCGAATTCGACTAGTTCGGCGGCGTTGGGCCGCGTCTCGGGGTTGGAGAGCAGAGCGCCCGAGGGTCCGATGCGATAGTTGTTGGTGCTCTCGACGGCGATCTCGTAGCTCGGGTTTTCGTCGTCACCCGTAGCGCGGATACTGATCTTGAAGCCCGTGCCCAGGGGCGCGTCCTCGGGAGCGTAGGTATTGAAGAAGGTCTCGGCGGGGTAGCCGGCCTCGACGAGCATCGCGGCGTTGGGCACGGTGGTCTCGTCCTGCAGCTCACCGTCGACGGGCGTCACGTCCTCGTCCTGGTTGAGCAGGTAGTCGGCGACGGCTTCCTGGATCTCGACACGCTGATCCTGGAGTTCGCCCTGTCGCACGTTGACGAACTCGGCGATCCAGGCCGAGATGGCCTCCTGGTTGTCCAGACAGGCCAGGGTGTTGGCGTCGCGCTGGGAGTTGGCGATGCTGGGGATGGCGATGGAGGCCAGAACGGCCGCCACGGCGATGAGGATCATCAAGTCGACCAGGCTGAAGCCCCGTTGGCTCGAACTCACGAAAGCAGCCTCCTGGGGTGCCGAACCCTCGCGGGCCGGAGTGAAGATGAGGAAAGAGAAATGATGCCGGTTGAGCCGAACGATCGGCGGATACCGCCCGCTGCTGATGAAGGGAAAGCTGATTGTAACATCGGTCACCGGGCGCGGGCTATTATAAACGAAAAGGGGGCGGTCGTCCAGCCGGTAGGGGTGTCCGGGGGAACGACATTCCTTCAGCGGCCTTCGGCCGGGGTCGTGATTGTTTGCCAATCCTCCTCCCGGGCTGTCCGCCCGGATTGCTCCTACGGCGTCGGCTGCGATCCTTCACGACCGCGTCCCGCTCAGACTTTCACCAACTCCGCCGCACCGGCTAGCCGCCGATCACACCGGGCATCTGGAAGATCGGCAGATACATGCTGACCACCAGGCCGCCGACCACCAGCCCCATGATGATCATCAGGATCGGCTCGAGCAGGCTCGAGAGACCTTCGACGGAGGTCCGCACCTCGTCGTCGTAGAAATCGGCCACCTTGTTGAGCATCTCCTCGAGACGGCCGGTGCGCTCGCCCACGGCGATCATCGCGGTCACCATGGGCGGGAAGATCTCGGTCTCGGCCAGGGGCTCGGCGAAGGTGCGACCCTCGCCCACCTGGCGCCGCGTCTCGCGCACGGCGTCCTCGAGGACGCGGTTGCCCACGGTGGCGGCCGTAATCGCCAGGCCGTCCATAATCGGCACGCCGGAGCGCACCAGAGTGCCCAGGGTGCGCGAGAAGCGGGCCACCGAGACCCGGGTCATCAGCTTGCCGAAAATGGGCAGGCGCAGCTTGAGGCGGTCCAGACTGTAGCGGCCCTCGGCGGTGCGGCCGTAGAACTTGAAGAAGGCCCAGACGACCAGAACCAGCAGCAGCGGGATGTACCAGTAGGTCTGCAGGAACTCGGAAAGCCCCACGACAATGCGGGTGGGCAGGGGCAGGTCGCCGCCGAAGGCATCGAAGATGCCGGAGAACAGCGGGATGATGAACAGCATGAAGCCCAGGCCCAGCAGAACCACCATCGTCAGCACAACCATGGGATAGGCCACGGCGCTGCGCACCCGGCGGCGCAGGGCGTCGGAGCGCTCCAGATAGCCGGCCAGGCGCTCGAAGATGACCTCGAGGTTGCCCGAGATCTCACCGGCGCGGACCAGGGCGCAGTAGAGACGGTTGAAGGTGCGCGGGTAGCGCTCGAGGGCTGCCGAAAGGGGCTGACCGGCCTCGATCTGGCGCCGCACGTCCACGGCGATCTCGGCCAGGCCCTCCGGGGACTGCTCGGCCAGGGTGCCCAGGGTCTGTACCAGGGGCAGCCCCGCCGAGAGCATCGTGGCGAACTGACGGGTGAAGACGACCAGGTCGCGGTTGCGCACCCGGATGTCCCGGCTGGCCGCCGGCTCGAGGGAGGTCACCAGAACGCCGCGGGCGCGCAGCGCCGCCAGCACCGCATCCTCGTCGGTGGCTTCCAGCTCGCCGCGCACACTGCCGCCGTCGGCGGCTCGGCCCCGGTAGATGAACTTGGCCATCGGTCCGTCTTTCGCGATGAGGGTCAGAAGATTGGATTATAGCCGCCGGCGCGCGGCCTAGTCAACGCCGCCCTAGACAGCACGGTTCCGGAGCGGCCGCCTAGAGCAGCAGCTCGCGGACCTCGGCGCTGAAGCGGTCCAGGGGCTCGACGGTCAGCGTCGTCGCGGGCCGCTCGCCACCCTCGTCGTCCAGCACGAAAACCATGACGACGCACTCCCCCGCGCACTTCGAGTAGCCGCTGAGGATCCGGGCCGCCAGGCGCAGCCTCTCCCCGTCAAGCTCTTCATCCCCGCGACGGATCAGCCCCAGCGGCGCCGGGAAATCCGTGGTCAGCAGTAGGTCCCCGGGGCGGGCCGCGCCGCGCAACCCGGCGTTGTCTTCCTTGTTTCGTCCCAGCGCCAGCTTGAATCCCCCGGGCAGGCGCAGGTGGCGGCCCCAGCGCAATAGCTCGAAGTCGGCGTAGTCCAGCTCGCCGTGCTCCAGGGCCTCGGCGGACCGGGAGGCGTAGCCCGGATCGGTCAGCAGACAGCCCCCCGCCGGGGTGGGATAATCGTGTATTCCCAGCCGCGCGGCCAGAGCGATTTGAGACTTGCGACCCCGCCCGCGAAAGGACATCAGACGCCCACGGTCGACCAGCCCCGCCCGCTCGGCCTCGGTCTCGGGCAGCAGCCTGGCGGACAACGGCCGCAGCAGGCGGCCGTTCAACCCGCTCTCCCGCTCCAGCAGGTCCATCGCCTCGCGCCGCTGGCTCATCGGGCGTTCGCCGACGACCTCGCCGCTGAAGACGAAGTCGGCCCCCAGCTCCTCCATCAAGCGCCGCCCGGCGCGGAAGGCCAGCAGGCGGCAATCCAGGCAAGGGTTGAGGTTCCTGCCGTAGCCGTGGGTTGGTTTGTGAACCAGCTCGACGAACTCCCCGCCGGGGTCGTGCAGGCGCAGCTCCTCGGCGCCCAACTCCAACGCCCGGCCCTCGAGGACCGCCAGATCGTCGGCGCCCCGGGGGTGGACCGGCAGCACCACGTGCAGCGCCGTGACCCGCAGGCCCTGATCGGCGATCAGCCGCAGGGCCAGCATCGAGTCCAGTCCGCCGGAGAACAGGCAGATACCGTGACCGCGTCGGGGCTTGTCGTCTGTGTTGTCTATCATGACTCAAGGATAACAGGAAGCCGCGGCCGGGGGAAGGCGTTGGCTTGCTCCCCTCCCCAGCCCGCCCCCCAGGGAGGCGAGTGAAGTCAATCCCGTCACGGGGAGCCCCCCACCCCGACCCTCCCCCCGGAGG
>WJMB01000007.1 GCA_014728185.1 Candidatus Coatesiibacteriota bacterium | reverse complement strand
CGGCTTTGGCACGTTTCTTGCAGCAGTGCGAGGCTGCCTGACGCGCTGTCGGCGTTCATCTCCGCAAGAAACGTGCCAAAGCCGGACCCCGGACGTGCCGTAAATCGTGGGTCGACGATGCGGCGGCGAAGGTCGGGCGGCGGGGACGAGTTGAACCATTTGTTTCACCTGTTTCAAGATGCAACAAAGAGTGGAAAGTGTCAAGGTTGCCGTTGGTGTGTAGTTCAATCAACCGGCCGTCTTGCCATGGAATGTGGATGAATTGAGCAACGACGGCCGACGGCCGTCGTTGTTAACTCTTGACGGTAGTTGAAACCGCCGCTACCCGAAGGCAAAATAGCGCAACCAGAGGTAGGCCGTGACGGTCAGTTGGGCGATGATCACCGTGGGCATCCCCAGGCGGAAGAAGCTCTTGAAATCCACGGGCTGGGGTGTGCGCTCGGAGATGCCCACCATGGCCATGTTGGCGGCGGAGCCGACCAGGGTGCCGTTACCGCCGATGCAGGCCCCCAGGGACAGCGCCCACCAGAGGGGCTGGGCGGCGGACGGATCCAGGCCCAGGTGGGCGATCGCCGCCGCGGTCACGGGGATCATCACGGTGACGAAGGGCACGGCGGAGAGGAAAGCGGCGCCGAAGGTCCCCAGCCAGAGCAGCAAGACGGCCAGCCAAAAGGGGTTCGGGGTCAATGTGGCGAAGAAGCGTCCCACGGCGCCGATGACGCCGACGGACTCCAGGGCCCCGGTGATGACGAAGAGCCCGATGAAGAAGAAGATCAGCGGCCACTCGACGTGGGAGAGCAGCTCCTTGGGAGCGGTGCGGTTGACCAGCATCAGCACGGCGGCGCCAGTCAGTGCCACGGCGGCGGTGGGCAGGCCGAGAAGCGGGGCGATGACGAAGCCCACCAGCACCAGACACAATACGATCAGGCTCAGCGTGAGGGTCTGTCGATCGGTGATCTGCTTGGATTCGTCGAAGGATTCGGGACGCACCTGCCCCTTGCTGGGAGCGAAGAGCTTGCGGTTGGTCAGCAGGACATAGCCCATGGCGACGGCCAGGGCGATCAGCGCTGCCGGGCCGGTGTTGAGCAGGAAGTCGGCAAAGCCCAGGCCGGCGGCCGAACCGATGAGCATGTTGGGCGGGTCGCCGATCAGGGTGGCTGCGCCGCCGATGTTGGCGGCCAGAGCCATGGTGATCAGCAGCAAATGGGGCCGCCGGTGGAGTACGTCGGCGGCGTACATGGCGATGGGGGCGATCAACAGGATCGTGGTGACGTTGTCGAGGAAGGCGCTGAATACGGCGGTGATTACGGCCAGGGCCACCGTCAACCGGGCGAAGCTTCCCCGGGTGAGCTTGACGGCCTTGAGGGCCACGTAGCCGAAGACCCCGGTGCCGCCGATGATCCCGGCGATGATCATCATCCCGACCAGCAGACCGATGGTCTCGAAGTCCAGGTATTCGGTCCAGGCCGTTTCCAGGGTCACCACCCGGGCGGCGATGAGCAGCATGGCCCCCAGGAAGGCGGCCTTCATCCGGTCGATACGCTCGGTGACCACGGCGAAGTAGACGAAACCGAGGACCACCAGGGTCAGGATGGTGGGGAAGTTGAACACGGCTCAGTCCAGGAATCCGGCGGGGGGATCGTACTTGCCGAAGAAGGCCCGGCAGACGTCGGTGGTCGAGACGACACCAAGGAGCCTGCCTTCGTCGTTGACCACGCAGAGCGGCTCGGTCCTCTTCTTGTGGATCAGCGCGGCGCACTTGAGCACCGAGGTCTCCGGCGAGACGGTGACGGGCTCGTAGTCCATCACATCCTCGACCAGCAGCAGGTCCGAGTCCAGCACGTCGAGGTTGCAGCTCTGCAGCGTGGAGAAGTCCTGGATGAAGTCGATGTCGCGGAAGAGGTCCAGGTACTCGGGCATGAAGTGGCCGATCAGGTCCAGCTTGGTGATGATGCCGCGCAGCAGCCCCTTGGTGTTGACCACGGGGACGCCGGAGACGGGCAGCCGGGCGAAGATCGCCGCCACCGTGCGCAACTGCTGGCTGCGGTGGCAGGTGATGACCTCGGTGGTCATGAACTCGCTGACCGGACGGGAGGGCATGCTCACGAGGTTGCCTCCTGGTACACGTTCCGACTCTGGGTCGGGAGGGCGCGTCTTGGGACAAGACAGGCTCTGGAAAACAGGCTCATCATAACGAGTTCTTTGAAACGGCGGAATCACCGACGAGGACGTGGAAGGCGCGCCGTGTTCCGGTTATTGGAAGGGTGACTGCCTTCAGGCCGCTGGTCGAGGGGCGAGCGGTGGCTGATAGTGTTGTCTTCCGCCCTTCGGCGGTCGTCCTTGAGCAACCTCCTCAACCGTCGTCGGTTGGTTCGGGTCGTTCATCAACGCGGGCCGACGGAAGGGACTCTCTCGCTGTGTCGGGTCCCCCAGCCCGGCGCTTCTGAACGATCGACGGGTATGGAGCGACACAGGCAGCCGTTGGGATATTGGGGCGTTGACTGTCCTGTTTATGGTTTACTGCAAAGTTTCAAGAACTATCGATCTCCGCCCGGACTGTGGAGTCTGACCTAGGCGAAAGCGAAGAAGCGCAACCAGAGGTAGAGTGTGGTCATCAACTGGACCAGCAGCATCGTCGGCAGGCCGTAGCGCAGATAGTTGCGGAAGGTGATCGGCTCGCTGGTGCGCTCGGAGATGCTCACCGCGGCCATGGTGGCCGCCGAGCCGACGATGGTGCCGTTGCCGCCGATGGCCGCCGAGACCGACAACGCCCACCACAGCGGCTCGGCCGCCTCGGGGGTCAGACCCATCAGGGCCACCGAATGGGTGATGATGGGGATCATCACCGCCACGTAAGGCACCGCCGAAAACAGGGCCACACCCAGGGTGCTGCCCCAGAGGATGATCATGGTGAACCAGAAGGGGTTCGTGGTCAATCGGGCCAGTCGCTCGCCGATCCAGGCGATGACACCGATTTCCTGCAGGGCGCCGGTGATGACGAACAGCCCGATGAAGAAGAAAATCAGCGGCCACTCGACGTGGGACAGCAGGTCCTTGATCTTCTCCGGGTTGAGCAGCATTAGCAGACTCGCACCGAAGAGGGCCACCACGGCCACGGGCACACCCAGGCCGGGCAGAAAGGTGAAGCCGACGATCACCAGGCCCAGCACGCTCAGGCTGATCGCCGTCTGCTTGCGGTCCTTGATGTAGTGGGCCTCGTCGAAGGTCGGCTTGTAGGGTCGCCCCACGGCGCGGATGATCCTGCGGTTGGCTAGATAGATGTAACCCAGGGTCAGCGCCAGGGCGACGATGGACATCGGCCCCAGGGTGACGATGAAGTCGTTGAAGCTCAGCCCGACCGCCGAGCCGATCATCATGTGCGGCGGGTCGCCGATCAGGGTGGCCATCCCGCCGATGTTCGAGGACAGGGTCAGGGCCACCAGCAGGAGGATGGGCTTGCGGTGCAGAGCGTCGGAGGCGATGATGGCGATGGGGCCGAGCAGCAGGATGGTGGTGACGTTGTCGAGGAAGGCGCTGAACACCGCCGTGATCACGCAGAGCGAGATCATCAGCAGGCCGTAACGGCCCTTGGTCCAGCGGACCGCCTTGAGCGCCACGTACTGGAAGATGCCGGTGCGACCGATGATCCCGGCGATGATCATCATCCCGATGAGCAGCCCCAGGGTCTCGAAGTCGATGTATTCGATCCAGGCCGTGTGGAGGTCGATGACCCGGGTCACCAGGAGCACCAGGGCGCCGAAGAGGGCCGCCTTCGCCCGGCTCACCCAGTCGGTGACCACGGAGAGGTAGACGAAGGCGAAAACGACCAGGGCGATGATCAGCCGATAATCGGTTTCCATCGGACCCTCGGTTCACAACCCGGCGGGCGGTGGGCGGGTTCAGGCGGGGTAGCCGTTGGCGGCGTCGATCTCGTGGATGAAGGCCATGAAGTCCCGGGCGCTCTCCAGCTTCATCAAGCGCTCGCGATTCTCGGCGGACTGGCACATCCGCGAGAGCTTGCCCAGCAGTTGGACGTTGAGCTCCGGGTTCGAGGAGGGGGTCAGCAGCAGGAAGACCAGATGCACGGGCTCGCCGTCGACGGAGCCGTAATCGACGCCCTCGGCGTGGCGGGCGAAACCCAGCACGGGGAAGCGGGCCGAGCGGATACGGGCGTGGGGCATCGCCACGCCGTAGCCCATTCCCGTCGAGGAGAGCTCCTCCCGCTCGAAGATGGCCTCGCGAGCCTCCTCGAGCTCGCCGATGCGCCGCGAGCGCCCGGCGGCGTCGATCAACACTGTCAGCAACTCGCGTTTATCAGTGGCCGCGCAGTCCAGCAGAACGGCCTTCTTTTCCACGGCTTCG
>WJMB01000099.1 GCA_014728185.1 Candidatus Coatesiibacteriota bacterium | reverse complement strand
CCCCGCGTTCTTGAGGTCCTTGAGAACCTCGTAGTCGACATCGGCCCGGGCGTTGGTCGACCACTTGATCTTCAGGCCCCGCTTGCGGTAACCCTCGGCGAACTCGTGCATCCGCGTGTTGCTTATGGTGAAGGTGTCGTCCTCGAACATGATCTCTTTGGCGTTGGGCCAGTGCTCCTGGATGAACTCCATCTCGTCGAAGACCTGGTCGAGGGAGCGGTAGCGGACCCGGCGGCCGGAGAACGTGTGCGGGAACAGGCAGAAGGTGCAGCGGTGCGGGCAGCCCCGGCTGGCCCGGGTCATCACGTGGGGCCAGCGGCAGGGATTGTAGCGGTAATGCTTGATGTTGAGCCCCTGCTTCCAGTAGACCTCGGAAAGCATGGGCAGCTCGTCCAGGTCCGGGATCAACGGCCGGGGCTCGGTGCGCACGAACTCGCCGTCGCGCAGGAAGCCCAGGCCCTGGATCCTCTCCAACTCGTCCAGGCTCCCTCCGCCGGCCAGCCAGTCCGCCGCCTCGACGACGGTGTAGTCGTACTCGCCGATGGTCACCGCGTCCAGGTCCTCGCCACCGGCCTTGAGCACCAGCTCGGGGATGCTCGTCGGGTGCGGCCCGACCAGCATCGTGTAGAGCTCTTGCCCGTGCTGCTCCTTCAAGGCGTGCAGCGTGTTGATGTCCACGGCCAGGCTCGGGGCGCTCGTCGCCGAGATGACCATCCGCGGCTGATGCTCCCGGGCGATCGACAGGGTGTCCTCGAGGTTCAGATCATCGGCCGGACAGTCCACCAGTTTGACATCGTGACCGGCCTGCTCGAGCATCCCGGCGGCCCAGGCCAGCCAGAGAGGGAAGTAGAGCGTGCCGCCCCGGGGGGCGTAGGCCGAGCGCTGCTCGCGGCTGAAGTGCTTGACGAAGGGCGGGTTGAGCACCAGGATCTTCACGGGGTCTCCTCCGTGTGCGGGAAAGAGAAACGCCGATGTCGGCGTGGGCTTGCGGGGCGATTATACTACAGCCGTGGACGGCCTGTTACCTTACCACTTCGCGAAGGTAAAACCAAGGGAAAACCCCACGGATGCCAATTGACGGCGGGCGGAAGAAGGGGTGCAGGCGAAGAACCCCTGGCCCCGGACGGGGGGTTTTTTCTATACTGGGGGCGCCATGTCATCAACGATCCTCCAGAGCGACGGAAACTCGACGGCGGCCGGTCTGGCCTGCCGCGAGCTGCGCTACCCCGTGGGAAACGACCGCTGCGCCCGGGTCAGCCTGACGGTGGCCCCCGGAGAGGCCCTGCAGGTCGCCGGTCCCTCGGGCTCGGGCAAGACGACGCTGCTGAGGGTGCTGGCCCGGCTGCAGGCCCGCCTCTCCGGCGAGCTGACCCTGGACGGCGCGGCCGCCGGGGAGGTTCCGCCGCGTCAGTGGCGCCGCCGGGTGGGTTACCTGCCCCAGCGCCCCACGGCCTTCGAGGGCACGGTGGAGGACAATCTGCAACTTCCCTTCGCGTTGGCGGTCAGCGAGGAGGGCTACGACGCCGAGGGCGCCGCCGGGCTGCTCGCCGACGCCGGTCTGGAGCCCGGGGAGTACCTGGAGCGCGACGCGCGAACGCTCTCCGGCGGCGAGCTGCAACGCCTGACCCTGGTGCGCAGCCTGCTGACCGGACCACGGGTGCTGCTGGCCGACGAGCCGACGGCCTCGGTGGACGCCGCCACGGCCGCCGCCCTGGCCCACTCCCTGGCCGGCTGGGTGGATCGCGGCGGCTCCCTCGTTCTGGTGGTCCACGACGAAGGCCCCTGGGCGGTCCTGGAGCGCCGCGTCCTCGACATCACCGACGCCGTCTTCTCCCGCCGGGAGGCGCCGTGTCCGTGATCCCGATCAGCGACTGGCAGTTGGCCCTGGCCGTGGGTCTGGTGGTGATCACCGCGGTGATCACGGCGCTGCTGCGCCTGGGGCTGCTCAAGAGCCTGATCATCGCCACCCTGCGCACCTTCGCCCAGCTCTTCCTGATGGGCTGGGCGCTCAGGTATCTCTTCGCCTGGGACAACCCCTGGCTGACCGGCGGGCTGCTGCTGTTCATGATCGGCTTCGCCACCTACACGGCGCTGGAGCGGGTCTCCGGCGCCCCGAAGCGCCACTACGGCCTGACCTTCCTTTCGCTACTGCCCGGATCGGTGCTGATCACCACCATCGTCTGCGGCCTGGTGATCCAGGGCGACCCCTGGTACTCGGCCCGGGTGGTGATCCCCATCGGCGGGATGATTATCGGCAACTCGCTCAACGGAATCAGCCTGGCCCTGGACCGTCTCTACAGCGAGGTCCGCAGCCACACCGGCGAGATCGAGACCCTGTTGGCCCTGGGCGCCGGACCCTGGGAGGCCGTGCGCGACCGCGTCCGTGCCGCTCTGCGCGCCGGGATGACCCCGATCATCAACTCGATGATGGCCGTGGGGATGGTCTTCCTGCCCGGGATGATGGTCGGACAGATCCTGGCCGGAGCCGAGGCTCTTACCGCCATCCGCTACCAGATCGTGGTGATGCTGATGCTGGCCGCGGCTGTGGCCATCGGCAGCCTGCTGCTGGTCGCCCTGCACTACAAGAAGCTCTTCACCGCCGAGGAGGCCCTGGACCCGGCGCTGATCGAGAGCCGGGGTTCGACCAAGCGCTGAACGGCGGGACGGAAGAAAGCCGTCTATCTGAAAGATGCGGCTGGATGAGGCATCAGAGCCCGAAGCCACTCGGCCGGAGGAGGGATTGCTTGACGACGGCGCTTCCACACGATTGAGCAACTTGAATACTGCTGGTGATTGTCACATCTGACTCGACCGCTAACGTTCGCCACCGGGAGCTGTATAGAGAGAGCCTCGCTGGTTATACCGACACACGTATCGACTATTGATGCAGCAACCTGCTAGAATCGCCGTGCAAGCTTAAAACAATCCAGTAGGCTTCCATCTGCTTGGTGGATGTAAAGAGGTACCGTCAGCTTTCCGGTTTCCCATAGCGTTATCTGCGCGTCGAGCTGTATCGCCGGAAACCAACCAATACAAAACGGTCAGACAATTCGCACGTAAGCGCCAAGGAATTATCACTCGTCGTTGTACCGGTACTTCTCGCTAATAGATTGTCAATCAATACTTTATAGCTATTTGACACCCTCTTAATGCTGCCGCGCCCACCAAACGGTTTTGGAGGCTGATAGCGGGTGATCTGCTAACAGCAGTCTATTGCCTGGTTTAGAACCTTAAATTAGCCGGCCGGCCTCACGAGTTGACGGATTCCACCGAGCATCTATCGAGTCACCCTACCGATGCGGCACCCTATGTTTGTAAATGTTGGTCCAGTTTATTGTTGTGATGGTCCCGGCGCCAATTGATAATCCATAAGTCATATCTAACCTCCCTTAACAAGTGATAATGGCCATCTAACAACCCTCGCCTCCCGTGGACCACTGCGACTCACACGAGCCCGACCTGCATCCCGCGACGGGCGCGCCACCGTGCCCGATAATCCCGCTTATCCGATGACTCCCACACCCCTTGAGACACCTTCCACCGATCTGCCCGACGCCGAGCGCCGGCGCGCCTACTTCGCCCGGGGACGCCGCTGCGCCGCCGGTCTGCCGACGGGGTTCATCACGGCGCTGCGGGATTGTTGGAGCGACGCCGCCGGATCACATCAGCGTTTCGCCGAACTTGTGGCCGAGCGCGGCGTCTGGGAGGTCCCGCTCGCTGTCGTCGACGGCGCCCTCGAGGTGCGCTACCCGCGCTGTTTCTGCCATCACCTACCCGCCGAGCCCGACGAGCACTATTGTGAGTGCAGTCGCGGCTGGCTGGCCGAGCTGTTGGCCCGCATCAGCGGGGACGAGTACGACGTCGACCTGCTCTGTTCGGTGCTTCGCGGCGCCGACTGCTGTCGCCTGCGCGCCCGGGTCGTTTCCTGAACCCTTCGCGGAGGCTCGCTGTGGAAAACGACCGCCGCGGGGCGATCGTTTTGAAGGTCGGGACAAGGTCGGGACGTTGGTGAGAGCCTAGGTCAGGCCGCCCTGGGGTTCGATAATGCGTCGTCCAGCTTTGAGGCGCTCCCAGTAGGCTACCAGCATGCGACGGAAGACGGCCAGGCGGTACTCGCTGGACAGGGTTCGGACCAGCTCCGCGACGGAGATGATCGTATCGGCGCGGTAGGCGTTGGAGCCGGCGAAGGTGAACCCCTCGTCCAATTTGCCCAGCCGGGCGTTTTCCAGGGCCTCGGCGATGCAATAGCGCGCCGACCGCTGGTCGCAGCTCTTCATGCACTTCCAGGGGCAGTTGCGCGGTGCTCGTTCGCCACGCTCGGCCGACCGAAGGAACTCGTTTTCAACGGCCCGCCCGGGCAGCCCCAGGGGGCTTTTGATGATGACGATGTCCTCGGGGCCGGCCTCCAGGTAGGCCAGCTTGAAGCGCAGGCTGGCGTCGCACTCATAGGTGGTCACGAAGCGCGTGGCCATCTGGACACCGGCGGCGCCGAGCTCCATGAAGCGATCGATGTCGCCGCCGCTGTAGATGCCTCCGGCGGCGATGATCGGTATCCTGGCCCCGCTGTCCACCAATTCTTCTTTGGCCACCCGGAGTACATCGGCCAGCAGGTGCTCGAGATCGAAGGCCGGATCGTCGATCTGCTCGGGCTTGAAGCCCAGGTGCCCCCCGGCCAGGGGACCCTCGACGACGAAGGCGTCGGGGACGCGGAGGTACTTCTTGGCCCAGGTCTTGATGATCAGTCGGGCCGCCCGGGCCGACGAGACGATGGGTATCAGCTTGGTGTGCGCGAAGGCTCCCCTGTCGGCGAGCATCTCGGGCAGCTTCAGCGGTAACCCGGCGCCGAGGAAGATGCACTCGACACCCTCTTCCAGGCTGACCCGGAAGTAGTCTTCGTAATCGGTGAGAGCGACCAGGATGTTGACCCCGATGGCCCCGTCGGTCAGACGACGTGAGCGGCGGATCTCCTGACGCAGGAACTCCAGACGGGCCTTCAGGCTCTTGGTCGATGAGCCCACGGATTCGACGCCGTTGATGATCGCCGCCGAGATAACGCCGACGCCGCCTTCCTCCGCCACGGCCGAAGCCAGCGAGGAGAGGGAGACCCCGACGCCCATCCCGCCCTGGATTATCGGCAGGGAGAGCTCCAGATCACCGATGTTGAGCTTGGGAAAGTGCGGCAGGTTGTACACGGGACTCCTCGTAAGGTCGGCTGCTCGTTAGAAAAACTCTTCGACGGATGAAATCCAGATCGTATCGAGTCAGCCAACGGATGAGCGCGATGCTCCACGAATACGAAGGTCCACATGCTTGCCGTCGCTTGTTTTCCAACCTCTCTACAAATACGATAGTACCTGATAAATGTTTCGTTTTCAATAAAATAATACACTGGAATCCCGGAACACCCGGGCTTTAATCACCTCGAAGACGCCTGTTGATAACATCTTGTCGTCACCGTTCACCCCGGAAAAAAGAGTCGAAAAGCCTTTGAGACCGCTGAAGGGTTGTGTTAACTTGAGCACTCAGGCGAGCTGAAACGCCGGAGCACATCAGGCTGATAAAAGCGGTTTGCCCGGTTCTCTCCGGGCATGTCAGTGCGCTATCGTCTCGATTGACACTGATCACGCCAATATCAACCGCCACTTTCCAACTACCCGCCTTAAGACACTAGGGACTATCACTCGTTTTTGGACCGCCACTTCTCGCTAGTTGAGCGTCAATGAATGCTTTATGGCTCGAATTGCGGCCATAATCATGCTGCCCTTTTGTGGCGGTCAACCACAACTTGCCTTTATTGCCGCTGGAATCGGGAAGCAGTTGGACCCGTTCAAAGGTTTTGGAGGGTGATAGTGGGTGAGATGCCACCAGCAGGCTATTGCTTGAATATGAACCTAGAATTGCCGGCCGTCCTCACGAGTTGCCGGCTCCCGTCGAGCATTTATCAAGTAGCGCGACTCGATGCGGCTCTATTAGTTAATGAATCATGGAACGTATTCGAACCAAACCAGGCTGATTGCTAGCGGCTTGCCGGGCCGAAAATCTCTATTCGGATATGCTTCGCTTATGTCCAAACATTTTTGCATTCCCATACTACCTGTTATTAAGATTTGGGATCATCACACGTTCATGAACAGGCACGTATCGCTAATCGCTTGTTATTATGTGCCTTATAGCTGTGCTAGTTGTCCCTGTTTGTGCGTTGCCTGGTGGAACAAAACCAGACTTGCTCGATAAGGACGCCTTTAGGAACAAGCTGAGAGTCGGAAAGTCGCGACTCCTGCTTTGCATCCCGGGCATCCCAGGTAGCATGCGACTAAACGTTTTTGAATTGCGACTGGGATCGTATAACCTGTTCGGACCATGTTGCGATTGTAATCTGCTGATAATACACGTGTAGTGGCAGATGGTCCTGTCACTTATCAGCAGGAAAAAAGTGGCGGCTGCAAGGGGCGTGCTCGGTGGAGAACCTATCCTGCCTAGTAGCGTGCAATTACCAGCCACCCGATGGCCACTCGACTCATAACTGCATCATTATCAAGCAATAAGGCTGCGCATGCCAGTATCGGGATCAAAGACGGATGCACCCGAACAGCGAACACCTGCTCGGTGAAACTTTCACTATCGGCCCTGATTTGGTCCGATCATGTTCCATGATGCCAAAGTCTTTTCGTGAGGTAGTTGTCAGCACTTCCCATTCTAAATGCCGCTCTTTTGCGTTTTCGATGTGGGGTTAGTTTGTGGGCTCAGTTTCAGGTGATAATCCCTTACCTATTATTACAACTTTCTAGAGTCAGTGGCAATCTGCCGTCAGGACCTAAACAAGTGCGCTGATATCCAGGCTTGCTAAGGATGACGCTCTTCTTAGCCGCCACTTTTCGACTGCCCGTCTTGAGGCAGGTATCCGATGATCATCACCTCTATTATCGACAGGACGCAATCACGATCAGGTCCGGTCGGGGTATACGATCCCTAAGTAGAAATGTTGTTCCAGTTTCTTGTGATGATCCCTAACACTAAACGCTGTTCATCGTGCATACTATCAGCCAGTTGCGAACATAATCCTTCCCTGGCAATGAATCCGCTCTCAAACCAAGGACTTCGCATGGCGGAGAAACGATTACTTGAGCCGGCCACCTATCTCTTCCCCGCCCCCTGCGTGGTGGTCAGTTGCGCCGACGGCGGGGAGACCAACCTGATCACCCTGGCTTGGGCGGGCACCCTCTGCTCGGAGCCTCCCCAGGTGGGCATCGGCGTGCGCCGAAACCGCCACTCCCACGGCCTGCTCACCCGCGGCGGCGATTACGTCGTCAACATCCCCGCCGAGGACCAGGCCCGTGCGGTGGACTTCTGCGGGGTGCGCTCGGGGCGCGAGGTGGACAAATGGGACGCAACGGGCCTGACACCGGTTCCGGCGGAGAAGGTCGCCTCACCGCTCATCGCCGAGTTCCCGGTCAACCTGGAGTGCGCCGTCCGCCGGACCCTGGAGCTGGGCAGCCACGACCTGTTCATCGGCGAGATCGTCGCCGTGCAAATCGACGAGTCCATCCTGGGTCCCGAGGGCAAGATCGACGACAAACGCTTCAAGCCGCTGGTTTACAGCTTCGGCGGGCGCTATCGCGGCCTGGGCAACCCGGCTGGAGCGGCCGGCTTTTCTGTGAGGGGACAATGATGAAGCGGACAAGCTTGACGGTACTGGCGATGATCATCCTGTCGGGGGCCTTGCTCCCGGCGACGGCCGCGGAGGGCGCGATGAGCGGGGAGCCGAGGTTCAACGAAGACGACTGGAAAGAACTAAGAGAGCTGATGGAGAGCGGGGGCGCCGCCGCCGTAGTCGAGCACATCCTCGCGGTCGAGGACCCCGAGGAGCGGCGCGCGCTGTTCCTCTTCGCCCACCAGGGCTTCGCCTATCAGGACTGGGAGGGCAAGAACCTGGACGACCTGGCGACGGTGGTTCAGGCCGGGATCGATGAGTTCCTGGCCCAGGCCGAGGCCGCCGGGAACGCCGATGTCAGGGCCAAGCTCATCGACGGGGCCAACATCGAGGCCTACAATCTGGCCGCTGACCTGGCCCCGTGCTGGCCCGGCGACGAGCTGCCCCGGGAGGACCGTCACCACGCCATGGGCGTCGAACTGGGCGAGCGGATGCTGTCCTGGCGGGAAGAGCTGGAGAAAGGCCCCGACGCCTTCTCGATGGCCTACTGGGCCCTGGGCGTTCACCAACTCTTCCTGGGTGAGGCCGAAGCGGCCGCGGCCTCCTTCCAGAGCGCCGTCGACTACGCCGCCCGAGCCGCCCGGGAGGGCGACCGCACCGCCGAGTGCGTCTCCGGCGGTGACTTCAGCGTGGTCCTCAACACCGGCTACCGGGGTCTGGCGCTGAGCGCCGCCGGCGACGACGCCGGGCGGGGGCTTTACGATCAGGCCCTCGCGGCCTTCGAGGGGACCATCGCCGACTACCCGGAGCAGGCCGACGACGCCCGCTTCGGCATCGACCAGCTCCACAAGGTCGCCACGGGCCTGGGACTGGAATAGCCCCGCACCCCAACACTCGAGTTCTTGATGACCAAAGAGAGCCCGCGGGCTCTCTTTGGTTACCGGGTAGGTCTATTAGCCGCTACTCGTAAAAGCTTTTCACGCCGCCCCAGGTGGTGTCTTCCATAGCAATCGGCGCGGCCTCCCAGTAGCAACGGATCAAGAAATCGCCGTAGCTGGTGGTGTTGGCCCAACCACCTTGGTAGCCGGTCCAGTTGTGGGTGCCGGCGGCGGCGGCGACTCCCATGGAGTCGGGGTAATCGTCTGGATAGTTGCCGATCTGCTCGAAGGCGAGATAGATTGTCTCTAAGGGGCACGTTTAAATCAGAAGAATCAGTCCACTCGAATTCACCTGTACCAGTTATGTCGAGGAACTCATAGCCGATACTGCTGCCCGGATAACCGCCGATATCGTCGAAGATGTGCAGATAGCAACCCACATAGGTGCTGTCCGGCCAGCCCGGGTAGGTCATCGCCCACATCCGGTCGACGTAGCCGTCGCTGCCGCCGGTCAGGGAGTCATCGAACTGGACGGCCCAGTAGTTGCCGCCGGTGTACCAGGCCCAGCCGTTGGACGCCATACCGTCGT
>WJMB01000098.1 GCA_014728185.1 Candidatus Coatesiibacteriota bacterium | reverse complement strand
TCCGTTGCTTCGAGCCAATAGACGTAGCTCTCGCCGGGGGTGACGTCGCGGTCCAGCCAGCGGGTGGTCTCGCCGGGCAAGGAGCCGCTGACGGCGACGGGGTCGCTCTCCCCGCGCAGCACGCGGACCGAGGAGGGCGTGTCGCCGGTGACGGACCAGGAGAGCAGAAGGCCGTTGTTCTCGGGAGCAACCGACAGCTCGAGACCGTCGATCGACACATTATCCGGCACGTAGAAACGCCAGGTCTCCGTGGACCAGGTTTCGCTCAAGCCATCCGTTGCCAGGACTTTCCAGTAGTAGGTGTTGTCAGGGTCCAGCTCCGCATCGGAGAACTGATACTCGGAGCCGGTCAGACCGGTGATCTCCTCATAGGTCGAGAAGTCGCTTTGCGTCGTGTACCAGAGGTCGTAGGCAACAACATCGCCCTCGGGATCGATGGCGTTCTCCCAGTCGCACAAGGGGTAATTCCCCACCGTGGCTCCGTCGGCGGGACTGAGCAGGCTGAAGTCCGCTGGTTCCTGATTGTAGCGGGCGTATTTGAGGTCCAGGTTGGTTAAGTCTTGATAGGCGATGTGCGGGTTGTCGAAGGAATCGAGAACAATGGAGTTGGAGTAATAACCGATTTCGGTCTGTGAGTCCAGCGTCTCGATGTCCCAGCCGGTGCCGTTCCAGGCGGCATACTTGAGAGAATCATTCGAGGAATCACGATAAGAGATGTGGGGATAGTCGTCACTACCCAACGCCAGGGAGGTGAATGTACCTACCTCACCGGCTGAATCAACCGTCTCAATGTCCCAGCCGGTGCCGTTCCAGGCGGCGTATTTGAGATCGTAGCCGGGAGAAGCATGGTAGTATGAGATGCACGGATAGCCTGAGGAATCCAACGCCAGGCAATTGAAAGCCCCGGCGTCACCGGCTGAATCCACCGTCTGAATACTCCAACTCGAACCGTTCCAGGCGGCGTACTTGAGATCATGGGTTTGACTCGTTCTGTAGGAAATATGGGGGTTGTCGAACGCATCCACGGCGATCGAATTGTGACTACCGACCATCCCGTCCGAGTCTACCGTTTGAATATCCCAGCTCGAGCCGTTCCAGTGGGCGTACTTCAGATCGTAATCAAAACCCCTGTGAAAATAGGAGATGTGAGGATAACCATGGGCATCGATTTCCAGGGAAGTGCAATCATTAACGTCGGCGTCCGAATCCACCGTTTCGATATCCCAGCTCGAACCGTTCCAGTGGGCGTACTTCAGGTCACCGTTATCTTGGTCTTGATACACAATGCAGGGGTTTTCGTCGTTATCCAGCGCCAGCGATGCGTAAAAGCCGACCTCACCGGCGGAATCGACGGTCTCGATAAGCCATACTCCGGCGGATGCGCCGACAACCGTGCAAAGTATGATAGCGCTTGACAGAAACTTCATCTTCCCTCCTGTGCCGTGTTTGTTAAACAAGGTCTAGGTGAATTATACCTGATTTCGAATATACAGTGCACTTCAACATGAATTTCACAATAAATATCATAGAGAATAAGTACTTAAAAAGGGAAGACATCATGGAACATGATCGGACCAAGTCAGGGCTGAAATTGAAAGGCTCATCGAGCAGGCAATCGATGATTGGGGATGTTCACCTTTGCCCCCGATGCAATAATGCGCAGTCTTGTTGCTTGATAATGATGCAGTTATGAGTCGATCAGCAATCGAACGAGCGCTAGTTGCAAGCTAATTGGCAGGATAGATTGTCCACCGATCATAAACCTTGCTGCCGCCACTTTTTAACTCCTGATAAGTGACAGGCAAATCTGCTATTACATGAGTATTAACAGCGGATTACATTAATAAAACAGTCCGAACAGGGTATCCGATCCCAAAGAAAAAGACAGGATTGGAGCCTGTCTCGATAGGCAATCCGCGTCGTTGCGGCTCTTCTTCGCTTAGGCTCGCCCGCGTCGACCACAGCCGCGAAGCTCTCCCGATTATCTTGCAAGCGGCGGCGCGCGACTAACTGTCCACAACCACCGCCCGCGAACTCACTCCCCCGCTCGGGGGGCGCCCGTCGCCGGACCGGCCTCGGCCAAACGGCCGACCTCGAGTTGTCGGGGCGCGCCGCCGGGGGGTGTCCAGTCCAGGCGCACCTTGAGCCGCAGGAATCCCCGGGGCAGATCGAAGTCCGCCGGAGTCAAGCCTTGCTCGGCCAGGGTCTCGGCCAGCTCCTCGTCGTCGTCTATCTCGGGTTCGCTCGCGGCGTCCAGGACCCACCAGCGCCGCCAGAAGAGGCCCTCGGGACGATCCTCGTAGGGCTCGAGGCGCACTCGCCCGGTCAGCTCACGGGTGTCCAGCGCGCCCAGGGAGTCCAGGCGCTCCCGGGCGTAAAGGGCCGCCCGGCCAGCCATCGCCCCGGCGGCGACCCCCTGCTCGGCGTTGGGCAGACTGAGCAGGACGCCGGCCACGCCGATCAGCAGGATCGCCGAGGCGATCATCATCTCGATCAACGAGAAGCCGCGCTGGCAGTTCGCTTTCATCACCACCACCGTTCTAGGGCCAGCAGACCAGACCCGTCGACTCGTCGGGCACTCGCTCGAGCTCATGGCCGGTAAACTCGACGATCACCAGCTCGGTGAGGAAGACCGTCCCCCGAGCAAGGTGGCCGCCGTAGACCTTGCCGTCGTGACCGGCCAACCCGGCGTGGAGATGGGCGTGGGGGGCTCCGTTGCGCAGGGAGATGTTGCCCAGCAGGCTGACGATCTCCAGGCCGCCGAAAAGTTTCATTTCATGGTATTCGTGGGTCTGTTGGTCGTAGAAGCCCAGGGCGGCGTCGGCCAGGGCGCCGATGCCCGAGATGAAACCTTGTCTGACGTCGTGCTCGACGAGGAGGTCGGCGATATGCCCCACCAGTTCCCCGCCCTTGGGGACGCGGGCCAGCAGCCGCCGCCCTTCCTTGAATTCGTAAACGCCCACAAACGTCCTTTCCGCTTAATCGTTGTGTCGGGTTCAAAGCTGTCATACCAACCGGTTCATGCGAGCCGGATTCCGTATCGCAAAGCATGGCGCGAAGACAGCGGCTTCATGCCGAATCTCGTTCGGCCCTTCATATTATACAACGCAGCGACGTCAACCCTCAGCGGTATGGCCCGGAATCAGGCTTGTTGTCTTTTTATTCCCACAGTACTCGCCCGTGCTTTCGGACACTCGAGAAACGGCGCAGGCGAAGACTCCAACGTGGCCGGAGACTCCGTCCGGTCTGGGGCATCGGGGAAGCGAACGCCCACACACAGAACCACTGACCACCCGCCTGACTTGAGCCGGGACCTTCGCCAAACTGTTGCAAAAAAGCAACCAGTCCTTCGGCGGAGGAGGCTTTGGCACGTTTCTTGCGGAATCCCGCGCGGGTATCCGCCGATCGGCGACCCCGCTCTGCTGCAAGAAACGTGCCAAAGCCGGGCGCGGACAAGGGTTAACGCGTCGGAGCGGGTTTGGCGAAGGTCCCGTCCGCCAGCAAGGTGCCTTGACGTTTGCAATGATACCACGCCGAGCGGTTGCGGTCAGCCCCCGCGCGACGGCCTTCCCAGGCACCCCTCGGCTGTGCTACTATCCAGCCTCCCGAACTGATGTGATTATGAGACTCGAGGAAGACGACCGTGAAGGGAGAAAACACCATGGGGTGCTCACGCGTATCCACCGACGACTGAGGGACGAGTTGCGTTTCGTCGCCCGGCGGGACCCCTCCGCTCCCGGGCTGTTGAACATCCTGCTGACCTATCCCGGCCTGCACGCCGTCCTGCTCCACCGCGCGGCCCATCGCCTCTGGCGACACGGCTTGCGCACCACCGCCCGCCTGCTCTCCAACCTGGCCCGCTTCCTCACCGGCATCGAGATCCACCCCGCCGCCCGCCTGGGGCGCCGGGTGTTCATCGACCACGGCTACGGCGTCGTCATCGGCGAGACCGTCGTCGTCGGTGATGAGACCGTCATCTACCACGGGGTGACCCTGGGCGGGGTCAGCCGCCGTCCGGGCAAGCGCCACCCCACGGTGGGTCGTGGCGTGGTGCTGGGCGCCGGAGCCAAGCTGCTGGGGCCGATCACCATCGGCGACGGCGCCCGGGTGGGACCCAACGCGGTGTTGCGCCGCGACCTCTCTGCCGGCGGTCTAGCTTTGGGCCCCGAGGTCGCCGAACTGACGAAGCTGGAAAAACGTTTGAGCCGGTTGGAAGCCGAGCTGGAAGGGCTTCGCGCCGCCGTGCGAACCGAGGAGTACCGATGTTGGGCGTAGGTGACACCCCCCTGATCCGTCTGGAGCGTCTCTTCACGCGAGGCCGCGTCTACGCCAAGCTCGAGGGCGCCAACCCCGGCGGCAGCGTCAAGGACCGCGTGGCCCTGGCGCTGATCCTCGATGGTCAGCGTCGAGGCTACCTGTCCGAGGGCGGCACCGTAGTCGAGGCCTCCAGCGGGAACACGGGCATCGGCCTGGCCCGGGTCGGACGGGAGCTGGGCTGCCGCGTCGTGGTGATTATGCCCGCCGGCCACAGCCCGGAGCGCCGCGAGCTCATCGAGAGCTACGGCGCCCGGGTGATCGAGACGCCGGCCGTCGAAGGAATGGCCGGCGCCCTGGGCCGCGCCCGGGAGCTCGCCGCCGAGCGCGATTGGTGGCTGCCCGGTCAGTTCACCAACCCAGCCGTCATCGAAGCCCACCGTCGAACCACCGCCGGCGAGCTCCTCGATCAGCTCCCCGAGGTCCCCGCCGCACTGGTGCTGGGCGTGGGCACCGCAGGAACGCTGACCGGTCTGACCCTGGGGCTGCGCACCCGCTGGCCCGAGCTGCGCGCCTACGCCGTCGAGCCCGCAGCCAGCGCCGTACTATCCGGTGGACCGCCGGGGCGGCACCGCCTCGAGGGGCTCGGTTCCGGCCTTATCCCGCCCTTCTACCACCCCGAACTCGTCGACGAGGTTCTCGCCATCGAGGACGAAGCCGCCCTCGAGCTCACCCGGGAGCTCTACACCGTCGAGGGCATCCTTGCCGGGCCGAGCTCCGGCGCCGTCCTGGCGGCCTGCCGCCGCCTGCTCTCCCGGGGCGAGTCCGGCCCCCTGCTCACTCTGCTGCCCGACCACGGCCGCCGCTACCTCTCCACGGGCATCTTCGACGGACTGGAGATTTCCCCCGCCGACGGCTAAGCTGTTATAATGTACTTTTGAGCCGCAAGCGTCACGGCGGCCGGAACCGCATCCACCAGTCGGGAGGAACCATGCGCAAACTGATCCCCATCCTCGTGCTGCTCACAGCCCTGCCCGCCCTGGCCCTGTTCAGCGTCGGCGGACGTGTCGGCTACCTTGCCCCCATGGGCGAATACTCAGACTACTTCGAGGGCGGCCTGACCGGCGGCTTCAGCTTCGGTCTCGGCCTGATCCCCCTCATCGACGTCACCTTCAACGTCGACTACGTCGAGAGCGCTTTCAAACCCGAGGAGGTCGACGGCGTCGAGGTTCTCTCCGACCATTACAACACCATCATCCCCATCTACCTCCAGGGCAAGCTCAAGCTTCCCGGCGTCATCAGCCCCTTCGTCGTCGGCGGCGTCGGCCTCTACTACTACGACTTCCAGTTCACCGACGCCGATGACAACGAGTTCGAAGACAAGGGCCTCAAGTGGGGCTTCAACACCGGCCTCGGCGCCGAGGTGGGGTTCCTGGGCTTCATGGGCGCCTACGCCGACGCCACCTACCACTGGACCGAGTCCGATCTCTCCGATATCAGTTGTTTGACCCTGCGGGCCGGGTTCTACATCGGGTTCTAGCCAGTATCGGCTCAGTGTAGATGAACAAGCGGCGGGGCGACCCGCCGCTTATTATGTCTTGTTCCTTTTGCGTTATGAATACCTTCCTTGACGCATGTCATTTCCCGGCTTTTCTTCAAGGGATCGTATACCATGTTCGGACTGGGCTATAATTGTATCCTGCTGATAATACACGTTATACGCTAGATACATCTGTCACTTGCAGCAGTTAATAAACAGCGGCTGTAGGGTGCCAGCTTGGTGAATAACCTGCCTTGTATTGTAGCCGGTAAAAATGACAATCTGGTTGAAACTCGATTCATAACTGTCACATTATCATGCAGCAAGACTGCGCATTATTGTATCGGGATTGAAACCGGGCGATCCCAAGCATCGATTGCTTGCTCATTGAGCCTTTCAATATCAACCCTGATTTGGTCCTTATATGTTCCATAATACCCAACCTTTTCTCGTTTTTCCATCGCCCTTGACGCCCGGCGTCTTACGGTCTATATTTCAAATTGCGTGAACGTCAAGCAATCCAGCGAACGTGAGATATGTAAAAGCGAGATAAGAGGGATCATGAAGCGCAAGCTCATACTCGTCATACTCTTGTCACTCTCGGTTTTATGTTCCCTTGTTTCCGCTCAGACCGCCTGCGCCACCTGGGGTATTGATTACCAGCACACCGGACAGAGCCCCTATGTTGGTCCTCATGAAGGTGTAAGGTTGTTGTGGTATAAGCCCTGGACGGGTTATGGGAAGATAACGATGGATTCAGAAGGTTATATGTATCATAACCTATCCAACCAAAGTGGCAAGTTTGATATAAACGGTAATTTGGTAAACACATACGACCATCCGGGTCATGGATTAAATCCAACTGTATATCCTTCTATTAGTCATGATGAGGCATATGTATTAATTAAAAAT
>WJMB01000097.1 GCA_014728185.1 Candidatus Coatesiibacteriota bacterium | reverse complement strand
TTCGGCCAGGGCGGCGCGGGCCGGTTCGAAGATCAAGTCCCCCGCCCGGGACAGTCCGCCGCCGATGACCACCAGGTCGGCGTCGATCAGGGTCAGCGACAAGGCGATACCCCGAGCCAGCCGACGACCGGCCTCGGCGAGGACCCCGCGGCAGGGCTCATCGCCCCGGTCGGCCCGCTCGACGACGGCGGCGGCGTCGAGGTCCTTCTTACCGGTCAGCTCCCGCCCCCGCTGGGCGACGGCGCTCGCCGAGGCGTAGACCTCCAGGCAGCCCCGGCGGCCGCAGTTGCACATCGGACCCCGCGGGTCCAGGGTCAGGTGACCGATCTCCAGGGCGTTGCCGCGTCGGCCGAGCAGGGGTCGACCGTCCTGCAGCGCCCCGCCGCCGACACCGGTGCCCAGGGTCAGGCCGAGCAGGTTCTCCGCACCGGCGGCGGCGCCGTAGCGGGCCTCGCCCAGGGTGAAGGCCGTGCCGTCGTTGATCAGGCGCACGGGAAGGCCGAGGCGCTCTGCGAGCGGCCCGGCCAGGGGGGCGTCGCTCCAGCCCGGGAGATTGACCGCTCCGACCACGGCGCCCCGGGTCAGGTCCAGGGGGCCGGGGGCGCCCAAGCCCACGGCGCGGACGGGCTCCGGAAAGCCCTCGACGACGGCGGCCAGACGCTCGAGCAGTTCGGTCGGCGTCAGCACGAAACCGGCGGCGCGGTGGGTCAGCGAATCGGCTCCGGCCAGCTCGCCGTCCCGTCCAACGAAGCCCCAGCGCAGGTTGGTCCCGCCCAGGTCCACTCCCAGCACCCGTTCCACCTACGCCCCCTTTACAGCCTCGCGGCCGCGCTGGTATCCTCACCGCAGCCAAGCACCACGATGCCGCGCCCCACCATCCGATTCCGATTCTACCAACCGATACCGACCGCGTCATCCCCCGGGTCACCAACCCTCTTCCGCGGGATTCCAGCAATGAGCAAAGCCCGTATCTGGTTGATCGACGACGAGGAGCGCAACCACCGCGCCCTGGACGAGCGACACGGCGAGTGTTACGACATCCGCCATTTCTACTCGACCGAAGAGCTGCTGGCCGCCCTCGACAACGGCGAACGCCCCGACCTGCTGCTCAGCGACATCTTCTTCCTCGAACAGTCCTCCGAGGTCGGCCGGCGTCTGCAGGCCGAGGCCGGAGAGCTCTGGGAGAGCATCGAGTCCTTCGCCGCGCGCTACAAGGCCGCCTACCCGCCGCGGGGGCTGGAGCTGGCCGAACGCCTGCGCCGTGAGGGTCGGGGCATCCCCAACATCGTCTACTCGAACAAGGCCCCGCTGCTCCTCGACGAGGAGGGCTTCTCCAGGATCACCCTGGAGGCCGGACCGGTGTGGATATTCAAGGGGCATGAGAGCGTGGAGGCCGAGCGGTCCAAGCTCGAGGCTGTGCTGGTCGGCGCGCGCAGCCGCCGACGCTGCCTGCGCCTGCGCAGCCTGTTCCTGGTCTTCATCCTGGCGGGGACACTGCTGGGCTTCGTGCTGGGCGTGCTGCTGGGTCCGTCGATGTAGCATGGAGACGCGATCCACTCGGGCCGCCCCGGGGCGGCCCTTTTGTTTACCAGGGGCTCATCGCGACAAGCGGACCAAGATCTGTGGCGACTCAGGGCTGACGCAAGTGAGTGTTGCTTTGGCGTCATGGATTGTGATCGGATCAAATCAGAGCTGATATTGAAGGGTTCACCGAGCAGGCAATCGCTGATTGGGTGCGCCCGACTTGTCCCCCGCTGCAAGCATACGCAGTCTTTTTGCTTGATAACGATGCAGTTATGAGTCGTGTAGCAATCGGGTGGTCGTTAGTTGCCGGCTACCATGCGGGGTAGGTTATCCACCGAGCACGCCCCTTGCAGCCGCAACTTTTTTGCCGCTGATAAGTGACAGGCGCGTCTTCTACTACGCATATAATATCAGCAGTATACAATCACAACCCGGTCCGAACTGGGCAAAAGATCCCTATCCGAAAACGGAAAAGGCCGGAAAACCGGCCGTGCTCGTCATCATATCCAAATCAATCGCGCAGTGGGACTGTAAGGAATCTCCCGCTCTCACTCCCGATCCAGGTCGAGGATGTTGATCAGCCGTCGCGGATCTCGGCAGTTGAAGATGTAGCGTCGACGGTCGTCGGTCTGCGCTTCGTCGTTGCCGTCAGCTTTCTTGACCGCGGCGGGATCGCGCACGGTCAGCTCGACACCGGGCCCGGCGGCGGTGACCCAGTAGCGCACGCCCTTGCGGCCGCGGTGGATGCCGTAGCCCGAGGAGTCGCTGAGGGAAACCTGGGTCGCCTCGGCCCCGACGAGGTCCCGGCGCCGCAGGGTCAACCGGAAGAAGCCGAAGGCCAGGATCAACTGGCGCTGGGTGACGGTGATGGTCAACTGGGTGAAGCAGATGCCCAATACCAGGACCAGGGACGCCACCACGGCGAGGATCCAGAAGGCCCAGCGACCCACCGGGGTGTCCAGATTGCTCAGGGCGTAGACAATGCCTCCGCCGAGGGCCAGGGTGACGAAGATGGTGATGTAAAAGGAGACCCGCGAGATCAGGGTCTCGCGGTAGATGACCACGTCCCCGCCGCCGGCGGGTCGTTTGTACTGATGTTTGGGGGCGCTCACTGCGTATAATCCTTATTCGGCCCGGGTCTTGCTGTCGATGCCCATACAGTTGCCCAGAGCGACGATGGTGCGGATCAAATCCAGGTTGGTCAACGAGTAGCAGACGCGGTTACCGTCGCGCTCCGAGGTGACGATCCGGTTCTGCCGCAGGATGGCGAGATGCTGCGAGATATTGGGCTGCTTGAGCCCCAGCTCGGCGCGGATCTCCTCGACGCAGCGCATCCCGGCGGCCAGCAGGCCGACGATGCGCAAGCGCGTGGGATGACCCAGGGCCTTGAAGTGGCGGGCCAGCTCTTCACAATTCGTTAGCTCAGCCACGAAACCTCCCTTAGACTCGAAAGACTCGAACGCGATCGTCGACAGTACAGCGCGCGACCGCCACCTTACTGTAGCGCCTCTCGACGACGACGGCCGTCGTGTGACGCGGGAAAAGCGTCTGCGCGGACGGAAGCCCACGCGGGATGGGGTATCAAACCGGCAATGGTGAACTCAGCCCGCCCAGCCGCAACGCAGTCTCCGCGAGCGATGCTCAACGGATTGATTAACAATGCTGCGAGCAGCTCCGAAGCAGCTCGGGATTAATACCCGACAATGCCAACGAGCAGTACCCATCAAGGCCAGGTTGGTTTAAGGCATTGCGATTTAACGTTTTAGAATGTAAGCAACCCGGCCTCTTTTGTCAAGGAAAAAGGCCCCTCCGCCACGATGGGCTCCGGGGTTGACCATTTAGCGGTCCGTCTGTATACTATTCTTCACACTGCCCGAGAAGACGGACCACGGAATCAACCATTCAAGAAGCCGCCCCCAACCGAGCAGCCCTTATGTGCAAGACCGCCCGTCTGGAACGCTTCTTCGCCGCCACGGCCTCCATCGCCAAAACCCGCGAGGAGGACCAGCTACTGCAGGCGGTGATCAGCTCGGCCCAGGAGGTCATCGAGGCCGAGGCCGCCTCGGTGCTGCTCCTCGAGCCCGACGGCAAACACCTGCGCTTCGCCATCGCCACCGGCCCCCGGGCCGACAAGGTCCTCGAGGTCTACGTCCCCGTCGAGGGCTCCATCGCCGGCTGGGTGGTCACCCGCCAGCGGCCGCTCAACCTGCCGGCGGCCTCCGAGGACCCCCGCCACTTCTCCGGCGTCGACGACCGGACCGACATCCGGACCCAGAGCCTGATCTGCGTGCCGCTGATGGTCGGCGAGGAGGCCATCGGGGTCATCGAGGCCGTAAATAAACACGACGGCCGCTCCTTCACCGACGAGGACTGCCGCTTCCTCCAGGCCATCGCCGTCCAGGCCGCCTACGCACTCAAGCAGGCCGACGAAGCCCGTCGCCGTCGCGAGGAGCTGGCCCAACTCCGCGAGCAGATGGCCGCCGAAGAATTCATCGTCGGTCGCGAGGGCGGCCTGGCCGAGGTCTTCGAGATCGTCGCCAAGGTCGCCGACACCAAGACCACAGTGATGATCCGCGGTGAGACTGGAACCGGCAAGGGCCTGGTGGCCCGGGCCATCTTCCGCGCCTCCAGCCGCTACGACCGCCGCCTGGTGACCGTCAACTGCGCCAACATCCCCGAGGAACTGCTCGAAACCGAACTCTTCGGCCACGCCAAAGGAGCCTTCACCGGCGCTTCCGGTACCAAGAAAGGCCGCTTCGAGTACGCCGACGGCGGAACGATCTTCCTCGACGAGATCGGCGATATCAGCCCTAAGCTGCAGACCAAGCTGCTGCGCGTCCTCCAGGAACAGCAGTTCGAACCCCTGGGCTCCAACCACACCATCAGCGTCGACGTCCGGGTGATCACCGCCACCAACCGCGATCTCGAGGCCGCCATCGCCGAAGGCCGCTTCCGCGAGGACCTCTACTACCGGCTCAACGTCGTCACCATCGAGGTCCCCCCACTGCGCGAGCGCCGCGAAGACCTGCCGGAGATGGTCAACCACTTCCTGAAGAAGTTCTCCCTCGAAATGAACAAACGGATGTTCACCGCCAGCCCGGAGGCCCTCGAGGTCATCCACAACTACACCTGGCCCGGCAACATCCGCGAACTCGAGAACGCCATCGAGCGCGCCGTGGTCCTGGGCGAAGGCGAGCTGCTCCAGCCCTCGATGCTGCCCTCCCACGTCCAGGGCAAGGCCCGCGACAACATCTTCGCCGGCGAGACCCTCGAGGAGGCCCAACGCAACTTCCGGCGCTGGTTCATCGCCAAGACTCTGGCCGCCCACGACAACAACCAGACCCGCGCCGCCGAAACCCTGGACATCCAGCGCAGCTACCTCAACCGGCTCATCAAGCAGCTAGAGATAGACAAACTGGTCGGCCGCTGACCCCGAGGGCAGACCACCCGCCGAGACCTTCGCCAAAGGGACCCTTCCGCCCGGGAGCGCCCTCAAACGTCGCAAAGCGAGGCGTTGGCACGTTTCTTGCAGCAGGGCGGGGCGACTCTCCCGGCAAACCCGAGCGAGACTCCGCAAGAAACGTGCCAACGCCGGTCCGGCCCGGGATAGTTACCGTCGCCCCTTTGGCGAAGGTCTCGGCAAGCGCCCCTACGGCGGGTAACCCGATTGCGGTCGGTTGTCGGTCATCATCTGATCCCTTTGGAATCCACGACCCCGGCGGAATGTCGAAAGCTCACAAGATGGACGCCGATCTTCACGCAATCGCCGAGGCCCGCGAGCTGCTGCTCCGCGCCCGCCGGGCCGCCGACAAGCTGTCCCGCCGCGAGCCCGCCGAGCTCGACGGTTGGGTGAGGGTGATGGGACGCGCCGCCGAGGCCGCTTCCACCGAGCTGGCCGAGCTGGCTGTCCGAGAGACCGGCTTCGGCGTCGTCGCCGACAAAGAGATCAAGAACCGCCTGGCCGCCGTCGACGTGCGCGAGAGTATCCTGCCGCAGCGTCTGTTGGGGGTGCTCGAGCGCGACACGGCCCGCGGCGTGGTGGTCTACGGCGTACCGATGGGTGTGGTGGCGGCGATCATCCCCTGCACCAACCCGACCTCGACGGCGGTCTTCAAGGCGCTGATCGGCATCAAGGCCGGCTGCGCGGTGGTGATGAGTCCCCACCCGCGTTCGGTGGAGTGCACCCGCCG